>NZ_JAMSKY010000015.1:0-60167 GCF_023806745.1 Lactiplantibacillus sp. B652
AGAACTTTCGTAGGATTGCAACGCGTTATGATAAGCTCGCTCATGTTTATCTGGCTACGGTCTACATTGCCTCAATTTGCATCTTACTTAAGTAGTTTTCAGACGGACCCTAGTTGATTCTGCTTATAAAACGACTTCAAATGCAAGTTAATGTCCGTCGTAATGAAGCGATTGATGTGCTCCTTATCCAGCCCTTCACGGCGAAGTAAGGACGCCTTATCCCCAATAATTTCATATAAATTATAAGGTAACTCATAATTATCATTTTTATTCCGTAATGGTGTCGGACCATCGTTGGGTTTAACGATCAGAACTGGGTCGAGCAACTCTGAAATTGCTCCTAATTCATGCCGATTCGACGCCACCGTCATCAGACCACTCCGAATGTTTTGTGGTAAGTCATCCATGGTAATCGTGATTTCACTGTCATTCTCAATGCTATTAACGAAGCCTTGTGCACAGACCAATTGGATATTGGACTTCAACTGGCCGACATTCCCAAACGTGACCGACCCTAACAAGGCCTGGACGACGTCTTCCGTTAACCGAATCTGCTTATTGATTCGATTGGCTTCCAATGATAATAACGCTTTCAGCAATTCCAAACGTTCCTTCGCTGAACGGTGATTGAAGGCCGGGAGTTGAATCGTAATCGGAATCCGACGCACAAAGGTCTGTAACAAGGTACTCTCGGGGTCTTCGGTCGTCGCACAGACGAGGCGCACATTAGCATGGTGACTCTTGGCCGTCTCGCCCAGCCGGGAATAGGTACCATGATCCATGAAGTAGAAAATCATTTCTTGCCCTTCTGGTGGCAACCGGTGCACTTCATCCAGAAACAGCATGCCGCCGTCTGCTTCCTGAATCAGCCCATCCTTATCTTCGTTAGCACCCGTAAACGACCCTTTGACGTAACCAAATAAGTGCGACATCAATAATTCAGGGTTATGGGCGTAGTCCGCACAGTTGAACGTAATCAACCCTTGTGGATTGGTCAGCACTTGTTGGTTCTCCGCGAAACGATACATGGCGTTTGCAAAGTAAGTCTTCCCTGAACCAGTCGGCCCAATAATCAACGTATTCAAGCCCCGCGGTGGGTACAGAATTGCCGCCTTGGCCTGTTCGACCTGATTAGCTAGGCTTTCGTGCGACCCAATCATATTTTCAAAAATATCGGTGGCGGCTGACTTAGGTGCCGTGGTCGTCGTTCCGGTATTCGGCATTCGCTTCGCCATCGTGGCATTCGCTACGTCACTAACAGTGGTTGGCGCAGTTGCCAATTCATCCGTAGCCGGCACATAATGGACTGGCCGGCCAGCTAACTTATGGAGTTGGCCTTCGCGCACGAGTGTATTCAATTCTTTACTAACGTTTGAACGCGCTATCATTAACGCGGTCGCAACCATTTCCGTTGTTAGCCCGTGCGAATCACTGTGCTCGCGGACGTATTCGTATATTTTGGATTTTCTGGTCAAAATCGCCACTCCTTTTTACCAGGCTCAACTATTTTGTTCGATTTGATACACTATAACACACTACATTCTACCATAGTTAGCTGATAATCGACTTTTTAAAGGTCAGTGGGGTACTCCCCCAAAAGGCCCGTCCAGGCAAGTTGCCTATTAGCCCCCTATACCATATACCACACTGTCGTCCTATTTCACAGGATTACAAAACGAGCTCACGCGACGGTCAGTCCAACGACTAACGTCACGTAAGCTCGTGTGATAGTAGTCCAATTAATCACGATAGCAGGCGCTGCCACCCGTATCATGCGACTACTTCAGATACTTATCCTTGTTATTTTTGCCCTTAAAGATTCTGCCCAGGACCTGGAAGAATGTTAACGACTTAACGATGTGATCCGGCTCAATATACTTGCGCACGGCACGCAACACCTTTTTCGGGTCTTTAGCCGAAAAAGTAATCATGCCGTTACGCTTCGTTTGAAATGAGAACCGTGGAATCCAGCGACCACCAAACATCACTGATACCACGACATAGTTGACTTCCGTCCAGGGAATCTGAATAAAATTACGGACATTGCGGTCATCGTAAAATTCAAAGCCATTGTCGCCTACCATGATTTTGCCATAGTCGGTCAAGCCCATATGCGAGTTTCCATTCATGACTAAGTCAACCTTCGTATTAATTGATTGAACCATCTGACACTCCTCCTATCACCTTCTATTACTACCCGATTATACGGCGAGGGCCTGCTTTATGCAAAACCTGCCGAACTAAATAAAAAGGATGAGCTCCAACGAGTCCATCCTTTCAATACCACGAAACCGAATTTTACATCCAACCAATAACGTGCATCAGAACCCCAAATACGAAGAGGCCAAGAATGATAACGATTGGTGAAACTTTCTTCTTCAGTAACCACATGCAGAGGAAGGTTAACAGTAAGGCCATCAACCCAGGAATCAATTGATTCAAGTTATCTTGCAAAGTCGTTACTTTGTATTTATCAAGTGAACGTCCAGCGGCTTGTTGTGATAAGGCTTCCTTAATCCCAGCAGAGCCCTTTGGCAACTTGTCCCAGTCGATGTAAGCACCGGCTTGTTGCTTGATTGTCGAGACTTTAACAGGACTAAAGTCCACAACAACCCACCGCTCAATTAAGGCAGCAAGGATAAACATCCCAAGCATGGAAGCACCACGCGTAATATCTTGTAAAATACCACCAGATAAGTCATCGGTAATCTTAGAACCGGCTTTGTAACCGAATTCTTGAGTATACCACATGAAGCCCATCCGAATTGCGTTCCAAACAACGAAGTATAAAATTGGTCCAACGATACTACCAGAGATCGCAAGTGATGCAGCTAAGGCACCAACAATTGGCTTAACCGTGTACCAGAACACAGGGTCCCCAACACCGGCTAAAGGTCCCATCATACCAACTTTAACCCCTTGGATCGTAACATCATCGATTGGAGCACCATTAGCACGTTCTTCTTCAAGCGCTAAGGTAACACCAATAACTGGTGAAGCAACGTATGGGTGGGTATTGAAGAATTCCATGTGACGCTTCAAAGCTGCGGCACGGTCTTCTTTAGTCGTATATAATTTCTTGATTGCTGGAATTAATGAATAAGCCCAACCACCGTTTTGCATACGTTCATAGTTCCATGAACCTTGGAGGAACGTTGAACGCCACCAAACATGCAGACGATCACTTTTACTTAACGTTACTTTTTTAGTAATATTTGTAGTTTCAGACATCTCAGTTTGCCTCCTTCTCTAATACTTGTCGATAATGTCGCCAACTGGATCACCAGTATTAGCGCCACCACCATTGCTGCCAGAGTTACCTTGCTTCGAAAGTGCTAAGTACATCAAGGCTAAGGAAATCCCGATTGCACCTAAACCAATCAAAGTAATGTCACTGATTGCGGCTAAGACGAAACCTAAAGCGAAGAATGGCCAAACCTCACGAGAAGCCATCATGTTGATAACCATGGCGTACCCAACGGCAACAACCATACCACCACCGATTGACAAACCATCAGTCAACCAACTAGGCATTGCGTTCAACATTGCCTTAACAGGAGTGGCACCAACGGCTAAGATCAAAGCGGCTGGAATCGCGATACGAAGACCTTGCATGCAGATGGCAACCCATTGCCAGAAATCGATCTTGGCAAAGCTACCTTCTTCAGCAGCACGGTCCATGATGTGAACAATACCAGTTGCTAACGTCCGGGCGATGATGGTTAAAAGTAAACCAGCAACGGCCAAAGGAACGGCGATCGCAATGGCTGAAGTAACCCCGGCACGGCCTTGGCCACCTAAAACTAAGATAATTGCAGATGCAATTGATGCTAACGCAGCATCAGGTGCAACGGCGGCACCAATGTTGGCCCAACCTAAGGCAATCATTTGAAGACTCCCACCTAAGATAATGCATGGGACTAATTGTCCGGTTACTAATCCGATTAGGGTACATGCAACAACTGGTTGATGGAAGTGGAATTCATCCAAAATACCTTCCATACCAGCTAAAAATGATACAAGTACGACTAAAATCACTTGAATTACGTTCAAATTCATGATTTAATCCTCCATCTTTTCTGATATTCTTGAAACTACTTTTGTTCCTTTAACATGTTTTCAGCTTTGTTTAAAATGTTATCCATGTTTTCCTTACCATCACTTGGAACCTTCCGAACATCGAATTCGATGCCGTCTTGTTCGAGTTTCCGGTAAGTGTCAATGTCATCTTGATCAAAGGCCAAAACTTTGTTTGGTTGAACTTTACCAGCCGAGTGAGCCATTGAACCAATGTTCAAGGTCTTGATCGGCACGCCACCTTCGATTGCACGTAAGGCATCTTGTGGCGTTTCGAATAATACTAATGCTTTTTGACCACCAAAGTGCTTGTCATCCTTGGCAATCTTAATCATTTGCTTGATTGGAATAACATGAGCTTTCACACCAGAAGGCGCTGCTTGCTTGATCATGTTAGTCCGTAACTCGTCCTTCGCAACGTTATCTGACGCAACGATGATCCGAGTTGGGTTGACCGTCTTGCTCCATGCAGTGGCAACTTGCCCATGCAAGAGACGTGAGTCAATCCGTGCCAAACCATATTCCATCGTCCCTGGACGACCGGCATTAGCATTATTGGTAGCTGCAGCAGCTGCCTTTTCTTCCTTAGGTGCTAATGCTTCAGGACGAACCTTAACGCCGTCCTTGGCCGTTTCAATGATGTGGGTGGCAATTTCGTGTGCCGAATCCATTGAAAGCCGTGAAGCGTATGCTTCAATCAACATTGGCAAGTTCAAACCGGCAACGATTGCCCATTTGTCCTTGTGTGCTTCAAACAAGCCGTTGACTTGGTTGAATGGTGTTCCGCCCCAAAGGTCGACTAAGAATAAGACTTGCTCTTGATCGTCGAATGAAGCAATGGCTTTTTCCAACTTAGCCTTGATGTCGTCAGGGCCTTCGCTAGGCATCAATGTAACAGCTTGAACGTTTTCTTGTTCGCCGAAAATCATTGATCCGGATTGATAGATGCCTTTAGCGAATTCGCCGTGACTAGCAATGATAATGCTTACCATCTTTGTACCTCCTATTTTTCGTTACAGTCATATAAAACGAATAAATAATATCTAAAATTGCCTGTAACTATTTATGTTTTTTGATACTGTAAGCGCAATCTTTTTCGCACTCACTAATATACATGCAAATTCCGTGCCAAAATACACTAGCGGTAAAAGCCCATATAACAAAGGTCTTTTTGATACACAAAAGCAATACAGTATCAAATTTCAGTTTTTGTGTATCAAATAGCGTATTTTTTAACCTAAAATTACGAAACAGTAACTAAAGTTAACGATGGTATTAATTTCTTAATAACTCAGTGACCGGCGCCCATTACCTTGCCACATCGTTTCAAAGACCGAATTGGTCAGCTCACCATGCTGGCCATTCCAGGGGTCATTGTAACGAATCGTCGTCGCAGTGTACCCCGTTAACGTGATGGTGTGGCTGGCAAAACCATCTAGTCCTTTGACCCACACGACCACGGGGTGCCGAGCAGCTAATCGTTGTTTGATTGTGAGCAGGCTGGCTCCACTCAAATCAACCGCGGTTGGTAAAAAATGCCGCATCGTCGGTAACAGTCCCTGCGGATAAATATAGAGACCGACACCGTATTCAGATGTCGGGTCACCAACAAACCCCATGTTAGGATTGAAACTACGTGGCACCAACGCCGCTAACGCCAACTTATCGATTCGGACACCCGCATACTGCAGCAGCATCGTGGCAGCTGTCATCTCACAGCCCGTCGGCAATTCTGGCAACTGATTGATGAGTGGGACCTTTAACTGTACGGCGTCCGTCGTAACTGGTTTCAAGTCGGCCGCCGCAACCCAGCCACTCTGATGAGCAGCGTTATGCACGTAATAGTAGCGTTGTCGCTGACCGTGACGATAGATGTCAGCTTGTTCAGTTCGCGTCCACTTGGTCTGTGGATGATACTTCAAATGCAAATTAACGCGCAATTGCGCCCGCTGTCCCGGCAAAACCGTTAGATGGTAGCCAACACCCGTTTGACGCTTGGTCTGATAAACGCGTGCTGGGGTCACTTGAATCGCACGGATGGGATAAGTGGTCGCGGCCCGTGGCGGATTCGCAGCATGTGCCGCTTGCGCTAGTCCCACGCTCACAAATAAACTACCGAGTAGGCCCCATAATCTGCTGATTTTAGTCAATTACTGCCCCTCACCTTCCATTAACTGCTAGCCCATCGATTAACCGTTTACATTATAATGCTGGTATGCGTGAGATTGAAATATAAAATACGGCAAAGTTGGTGGACGTTAGGGGGGCATCCGGTAGTTATACTTATCTATTCTGTAACTGTAACGCAGGATATCCTCAGAATGAGCAAAATTAGTTCAACATAAAGCCGACTGATCTCCACGACCAGTCGGCTTTGTATTCAGATTCAGTTAGTCTTCATGCTGCTTCGAAGCTTTCAACTTCCGTTCCGCTTCATCACGTTCTCGCCACCGCGCTGCTAGTAGCGCATTAATTTCTTCCCTGGTAGGCATACTCATGCCGCCAAACCACGACTTGTGTGAGATTTTTTGGATGAGTTCATCATAGGTGGGTTCTTTTGGTTCTTTTGGTTCTTTCGGTTCTTTCGGTTCTTCTGCTTTGTTCATCTGTTTTACCTCATTTGGATCGGTGCTGTTGAAACCGGCTAAAAATAATGATGGTACTAATCGAGTATAACGCTGAGCAGCTGATTGCAATCGTTAAAACACTTTTGTTTTGAATACACCCCAGCACAGACTCTCACTGGAAAATTTCATCACTCAGATGACTGGCCTTCAACAATCACAGGATCCACTTTTTCAGTACCAATGACAAACTGTCATTCATATCTGAGACATGAGCCAAACGTTGAAATTAACGAAGTACCTGAAGGTCAACATAGCTTTGATTGTGTACAGCCAGTTTAGATATCAGTTTAGAGTCTGCCCAAATTATGGCTTGTTATTCCAACTAAGAATAATAAAAAAGCCGGTATATCAAGGATTTACCTCTCAATACCAGCTATCTGTATCTATATGCGGCCAAGAAGATTTCATAGTAAAACGTCTAAGCCCTTTGATACCACTGTGTTTAGGCCCTATTAAGTTTTCTCAGTATCGCTTTTAGTATCGCTCTTGTGAGGGGCCAAGTTTACATAGTTTCACAACATCTTCTTAATATCAATAATACTAATCCGGCTTGATTAAATTCATGAAAATTCCCCCGCGCCGAAACGCAGGGGAATTAATCAAGTTATAACTATCATCTAGAAACATCCTAGAGACAGCTGGCATTATACTTATTATTTACCGTTTTGTAAAGCTTGATCGAGAAATGACAACGCTTATCAATCTGTATCGCAATACTCGAAGTAGCCTATAAGCCTCTTTACATTTGCCAGCTTTGATGTATAATTATTAACGTTTTCCCTTGGCCTTTAGGGAGGGGATAACAGAAAAACACCTATTTTACTTTAAGCATTGGGCCAGTCTTGACTGGTCCTTTTTTGTATACTTCTGCCAAACTAAAAATCCCCCACGCCGAAGCGCAGGGGATTAGCAAATTCAATATTTAATTATACTACTTTTCGCCTGCTTGTGAGGCGGATTCTGACGTCGTTTCGGCATCTGATTGCACATTGCTATCCAAATTAGCCGCTAGCGATGACGCTAAAGTGGCTGCTGAACTAGCCGTGGCCGTGTCACCAACTGCCGCCGCACTAGCAGCTTGACTGTAAGCCGCCACTACTGCCTGTGATGCCTCGACTGCGGCTTGACTGGCCGCTGCTGAGTTAGCTGCCGCAATCTTAGCCTGGGCTTCTGACAAGGCTTCCACGACCGTTTGCTCCGTAGAAGCTAGCGTGTTCGACTTGGTTTTGATTATGTTACCCGTATCCTCCAAAATGGAATTATCTGTAATCACGCCCCAAAATGCTAATAGTGATCCGACGCCGGTAATGATCAATAAAACCGTATTGGTATCAATACTATCGTTAAAAAATACTGTGGCGACGGCCAGTCCAATCACTAATACTGAACCAATGATTTGGGCCCAGTAAGAAGCTTTAGTGTAGTTAGCCTTAAAAGTTGCCGCAATGGTCTGAAAGAATTTGGTTACTGCTTTTTTTATTTTTGTCATCATTGTCTCTCCTAAATAAATTTTTCTGCAATGTAAATTAATAAGGTTATTAAGCCACCGCCCACCAATACACTAATCAGCCAATTTTGAATCGCTGTTAGTCGATCAATCCGACGACTGTTTTCATTACTAGAAGCTAACGCTTGGTTGACCTTTTCATCAATGCTTCCCATATCGTCAAATTTCTGGTTTAGACGGCCTAGATTTTCTTTAATCTCCATTAATAAACGGGTTTCATCACTAATATCGCCCTGTGCCATTTACTTCACTACCTTAGTATTAGCCTTGTTAGCAGTGAAATTAGTCTTGTGGCCAGAGTGTTTAAATCTCCGATAACCGCCACTGTTAATTTCATAACCATCTACTTTTAAGACCGTACCTTTCTTAATATGAGTTTGTCTCTTACCGTTTTTATACGTCCAGATACCGTTACTCTTCACTACTTTCGCCTTAGTGATTTTAGGATTTGAAAAATAACTGGCCTTAATATCTTGCGCGCGAACTTGACCAATTGCCGTACTGCCGTTGTATAGCGTTAAAACTTGATTTGATTTTCCCGTGTACACAGTCTTGATTGAATGTACTCTCAAGTTAACCTTAGTGAGTGAGCTATCAATAGTTTTGCTAGTGCCATAAAACTTAGTGCCCGCTTTAACACGTACCACTTCTTTCAGAATGTGACCACCATAAGGATAATTTGACTTGTTAATAGTGGTGCCAAACCAGTTATTGCTACCAGTGAACTTTGAAGCGTCTGTTGAAGCCTTTAGTGAAGTGCTGTAACGGCTGTCAGTGTATTGCCACAATTGGTAGCTGAAGCTGGTTGAAGGTGCACTTGTCTGATAGGCTGCTAACCACATACCGTCATAACCAGACTTTGAACTAATGTTCGTAGTGTAGAAACTTTGATATGAATAGAGATAAACTTTCTTACTAGTTAACGACTGCAATTCTGTGGCGAATGCCTTGGTTGCAGCGCTGTATGTACCTGAAGTCGTTGTCAATTCTTCAGCGTCATTCACGTAAAACTTTGGTGCATATGTTTTAGAACGATTGTAAAAATCTTTTGCTTCCTGTTTAGCGTCACTTGCATTGACATACTGACTGAAGGCATACACGCCGTATGGAACACCTGCTGCTTTCAGTACCTTCACATTATGTACAAAATACTTATCTTTGTAGTTTGAGCCATATTGCACACGCAAGATGACGCCCTTCACTTCACCTTTTAGAAGCTTGGCTTGGCTAGTTGTGATCTGGCCTTGCCATTCTGAAAGGTCAAGCACAGGTTGTGTTGCGGCGTTTGCGGTAACTTTTAACCCAGACAAAAAGAAAAGAGCGGCCGCAGTTAACAGCCCGCCCTTAATTAACTTTTTAACGTTCAATCCTTATTCCTTCTTCCCTTTTAAAGCGTTTAATTCATGTTGCAGGTTGTCATTTTGAACCTGAAGCATAGCAATTTCCTGTTCGCTAATCGCAATTTTTTGTGCAAAATTTTCACGCATTTTATCAACTAATGCTTGCCCGTCAACTTTCATTATTCAGTCACCCCGCTTTCTGCTTCAGTAGTGCTTTCAGTCGTATTATCAGCAGTCGCTTCAGTAGTTGTCGTTGTTGTTTCTTCAGCTGTGGTAGTAGTCGTTGTGTCATCAGGCAACATTGCGCTGAGTGCGGTAATCAAGCTATTCAGAACCATCTTCTTGATAGCTTCAACGCCGTTTGCAATTGCCGTGTTGAAGTCGTCCATTGCAATTGTGCTTTCTGAGCTAATCGCAAGATTTTTAATAGTGAAAGAAATAGTCATGATGTTGTTGTTATAGTCTGGTTTGTAATTCGTGATTAATAAACTATCCATTGATTTTTGCCTCCATAGCTAAAACGTTAGTGTTTAATTCGTCAATTTGCTTTGCCTGTTCCTGCGATAAAGCTAGTACAGCGTTTAAAAGCACACCGTTATCAATACCAACTATGTTGCCGTCTTCATCACGGGCATAGAATGCTTCAGGCAAAGCCCATTCTTTTGTTGCGTTTACGTCATCAATAATCCCTGATAAGCGCAGCGGATCAGTGTAATCATCTGTATCATAATTGTACGTGGCCAAATCAATACTCATGGCAAGGCTTGACCAGTAATTAATGTCAGCAGCCTCTACATTGGTCTTTTCAGACAATAGCGACTTTGAAGATGATCCTGAATAATAAATGTTCTTATGATAGGTATTCACCCGATTACTATCATCGTCTGTGAAATAGATACCGCCACCATCTTTAGACCTAACCTGATGTGCACGACTTAACCCCATATTCCTTACCCAGAGATCACGGTTGAATTTTATGGGATTACTCCCTGCTGAATCAATACCAAAATTTGCGGTTTGACTATCATCGCTATACCCAACGTACCAAGTACCCTGATTACCATTACTCTTGATGTTGCCGTATGTAGTAAAGGTAATACCCTTGTTAGTGTCAGTGATCCGGCCGTTAAAAGTAATATTTTGTGTATTACCATATAAATTAATACCATACACAGAGCTAAGGCTGACACTCCCAGTAGCAGTAACGCCGCTTGAAAATGTATTATCTGAAGCTGCTGTATAACCGTCAGTAAGTGTCAATTGGCCATTGCTCAGTGAAGTTTGATTTGCATAATACGTACCGTCACTTGAAGCAGTAAAGTATCTTACGCTTGTTGTGAGTGACGCTTGATCAATTGCGGCTTGCAAGCCCACACTGCTATCAAACATAGTAGATGTGTACACGCCACTAGCATTAATAGTGAGCGGGTAATAGCCGCCGGTATTATAGCTACTAGTGCTCTTAGTCCCGCTGTTGATCACACCGCTGTTAATCGTGCCACCATTGATGACTGTGCCCGTGATTGTAGTACCGCTGATCGTGCCACCGGTGATTGTATTACCAGAAACTGTAGCCCCACTGATTGTGCCACCGGTGATTGTATTACCTTTAATCGTGCCGCTTGTCACTGTCCCTAGATCAGCAGATAAGGCTGATAAACTACCGACATTCAAGCGTGCTACATCTAGTGTCCCTGTGGTGATATTGGTGGCATTGATGTTTGTACCAGTGATAGTGCTGAAGTCAATCGTGCCCGCAGTCAATTTGCTTGCAGACACACTGCCAATTTTTGCATTAGTAATAGCTGCGTCTGCTAACTCTGCCGTTCCAATTACAGCTTCATCAATAGCTGTCTTAGTTGTGATGTGAATTAATGAACCGTCTGAAACTCCTGTGCTAAGCGTGGTGTAATCTGCACTTGCTTGGCTTGCGGCTGCTGAAGCAACTGAAGCCGTGCTAGAAGCGTTACTACCAACCACACCGGCACTGGTTGCAGCCGCTGAAGCGGTACTTGCAGCCGTACTTGCTGTTGCCGCACTTGCTGCGGCTTCACTAATTGAGTCGCTAAAACTATCATTGATCAGCGTCTGAACATTTGAATAGGCGGTGTTATATGTACTTTGCAACGTAGTCAAGTTATCGCGGTCAACCGTGCTTGCAGTCGTCAAATCTGCTAATAGACTTGATTCATATGTATTCATTGCGTTGTAAGCTGTGGTTAATGCCGTTGTACTAATACTACTGCTTTTAGCTGTGGTGACAATTGCCGTATATTGAATTGTAGCCACAGTCAAAGAGTACTCAAGCTGCTGCTTTTCGATAACTGACATTATGCTGCTAGTATTTAAATTGGTGACGCCTGTGTTTGCCGTGTCTGCAGTTGCTTGTGCAGTTTCAGCAGTTGTTGAAGCGTCTGTGATTGACACAGACACCGTGCCAAGAGTTGCCATTTATTTCACCTCCTTTCATTTATTCTGTCTCATCTTCAGAATCATCATCATCACTAAATGAAACACTGCTATCGGTTCTAAAAGTCAGCGGATATTGCTGCAAATATTCCACTTTATCAGTTGATGTAGTGCTACTTTTGACGTTGAAACCAGCATATAAATTAGTGCCGTCATAATACGTAGTTTCTGGTTCATAAACGTCATTACTGGCCGCAATGTCTGCCAGCCCCCACTCATAGCTAAATACTAACGAATTAGTTACAAGATTGGCGCAATAAAGCATTCTCTTATCCGACATGTCAACCTTTCCTGAATTCCAAAGAACATAGTCACCATATACAGTGAAAGATTGAAAAGTCTGATCAGTAAGTGAGTAGCCAAAGTCGGTAACCAGGATAGAGTATTTGAGGTCAGTGCTGCCATTCATTAATTCATCTGCGTCAATCACTGAAAGTTGACCAAGATATGTGAGACGAATACCAACCATGTTATTTGTTGCGTCATAGTTGCAAGTAATGTGGCGCTCGCTCTTGTAATAAGTAGTTAGCTTGTCCACGGCTACAATAGTGTTCGCCTGATACTTAACACGGCTGATATAGTAGTTGGAGTCATCATATACTTGCGTCCAGATGTACGGTAGGTCATCAACTACTTGAATGCCAAAGTTGGCACCGTGACGGCTACCGTCAAGAACCATTGATGATTGATAAGTGCCATTGCTATCCAATAGTAAAAATTCAACTGCGTAATCATGAGTAACTGACAAAGATACTGTTGTACTCGGGCTATCTTTATACGCCCTTGACGCAATGTAATAGCCTTTATACGTTCCTGAAGTAATAGGTTGCACATATTGAAATGCCTTGGCACTCCCAGTATATGAATCATCCGAACCATCACTTAAACTATATTGTAATAGATTTGAACCATTATCTTCATTCATTCCCAGCACATTCGTTTCACTGATGTAGTCAGTATTAATGCTGAGCGTCAATGAACCACTGCTCAATTCATCTTTTGATAATTCCAGCAAATAACCATCATTGCGGTGAGTCGTATAAAAGTCCGTATCAGCACTACCTGAGCTGCTGTACACATTCCATACAAAAGCTGGCGCTTCACAGTAGCTGGTGACATCAGTGCCATAAATTTCTACATGGCCAATAAACCGCTTAGTTGATTCTGAAGAAGACCAGTCAGCACCATCAGGCTGTAAAATCGTAGCCACCAAAGCCGTGTTGTCACTCAGAGCATCCTGAATCAAATCAGAAATGCTGGTATTCAATTTGTTTTCTAGTGAATTGATCAAGCTTGGTGTGATCAGTGCTAACGTTGTAAATTCGCCTAAAACAACTGAGTTACTTGAAGGAGTTGCTTCAGATTCAACTTGCTGAATTACCCGTGAAGAAAGTGCTTGTTGTGGGTCATCTTCAAGATCAATCACCCGCACGCTGTCACCAATCGCAGCAGAAAAATCAGGTGAAATAGTCACAGTGTAATTTGATCGTGGGTGATTGTAATAAGCCAGAACTTTTTTCCCCCACGTCAATAGCCCCGCCGCTGTGTTAATGTTGGTATTTGAAGTAACACCTTCAAGATAATTGGCATTGCCTGCGTTATATTCATCATTCGCGGTAGCGTCAAAAATCCACTCACTACCACTATTTGCATCTGCAATCGTTGTAGTGCCATCTGAACCGCCAAGAGGTTTAAGCGCAGTAATTAAGCTTGTATCAATTGTTTCACGCTGAATATTTTCAGCATTGAAACGATATTCTACTCGTTTTCCCGTACTCTGATCGCCTAGCTCACTGACAATATCAACATATTTATTGATTACCTTACCCTGACTAACTTCGACATACGAACGAATCTCTAAATCAAAGTCTTGAAGAGCAGTTTGTAGTAAAGAGTTCGCAGTAGAAGTACCGTTAATCTCATAACTAGCACGCCCGCTGTCATCTTCACTCTCACCAGTGTATTCATCAGAATTGATGACGAAGTCTGAGTCTCCCAGCAGGTACTCCATAACGTCTTGAGACGTAGGGTTCACCATTGTCTTTGAATCAGGTACAAGGTGCTTTAAATTCCAAAGTAACAAATCATACGCCGTAATACTCTTCAGACCAGTTGACCTGTCAACTTCCACTTCAGAAACACGGTAACAGTGTAAATACCCATCAGCGTTTTGGTGAACTAGATGTACACCTGTTTCCATAATTGGATAAAGTGAAGACGGCCGTGGCACGTCCATAGTTACATAGCTATTCCATTCTTTAGTGTTACCATTCAGAATCTCACTAACAGACGTGTCGTCATCACTGGTGGAGTCCTCAGACGCAATCTCTGTATGAATTTCATCATTCACGAACCAATCACTCTGACTATGGCCACCCACCGGCGTTGCGGTTGAGATGATTTTATCTAAAGCGTTATTGAAAACATAATACATCTCAAATCTCCTTACTTGTACGTTGGTCTATATGTCATAGCCCAGTCTGCTGTAGCAATCGTTGGTGAAATAGCAATCTCAGTCTCTTCACCGCCTTGTAGACTTGGCCAAGAGCTACCAATAGATAGCTTGTCCATATATTCAGCGTCATCTTTATAGATTTTGTGCTCTTGAAAATCAAATTTAAGTGTGTTGTCACTGTCAGCAATTGGCGTTACATCTTCAGTGTCAACGGCTTGATAAACCTTCAAATCATACCCAGACATCACATCATTTTTGTAATAAACGGCGTTGCCCTTAGAAGTGCTGTCATAGGTGTCTAAGCCTTTAATGTTCATCTTAGCCGTGTGCATAGCAATTTTGGCCAAAGAAAAAGCGTAGCTAGATGAAAGTGTCTTGCTACCGCTCTTTGAAAATCCGTTCTTCTTGGCTTTGTGCGTGCTACTATCAAGCTCTTCTATCTTATAGGTGTACTTGTTACCCACTTTTCTGATTCTGAACAGGCCATAAAAATCACTAAATGATGATGTACTAGTATTTACAGGCGTTGTCACAGTTTTAGCCTGAGCAACACTCTTGCTGCTAGTGGTTGTGTAGTACCAATTTGCTGTAGCCAGCGCCTTCAACTTTTTTAGCTGTTTCTTTTGAGCTGTAGTCAGTTTCTTCTTGTTCTCAAGTTTTTTCAGTGTAGCCTTGTATGACTTGATTTTAGAAGCACTATAGCGCACTTTGCTCTTCACTGTTTTCTTAGTCGTTGAGCTGTCATAATACTTGATCGTTTTTGTGCTAGCCTTCCCCTTAGAAGTCGTGCCATAGCCTTCATAAAGATGGGTATGAGCAGAGTGTGTACCAATTTGAAGTTGCGCCATTACCTTGCCGCTATCAGTATTATCTTTCAGCATAATTTTGCCACGGCGTGCGCCATCTTCATCTAATAAGTAAAACTCAATTTTGCCTTTAGCATAAGACTGCTTAACGTGCATTGACATACGCACATCAACTTGCCAATCAGTAGGTGCAGTTGAAAGGGTTCTCATGACAACCGGCCCGTAAAATTCCGTATAAGAATGGTTCTTAGCTGTCCCAAAATTAGCGACTTTCTTATTAGTATATGAACCGCTTGAGTTGTACACCTTTACCGTATGTGTTGCCACACGGAACCCGCTAGTTGATAGCGTGGCCATTTTACCATCAACTGAACTGTTTTCCAGCTCAAACGATGTACTAGTTAAGGTGCTCCACCGGTTTCTGGTGTCCATAGGGTCATGAAGAATCAACGTATCACCCGTTGCTGCTTCAGTACCTGTTTCAGTATCAACATCTTCACCAACGTAGCTGTATGATTGCTTGCTATTATATGCGTCATCATAAACAATTCCTGCACGGTTAATGCTTTCAGTTGGCACTACGGTGAATACAGGCTCAGTGGTTGCATTCCCGTCTGGCGTAACGCTGAAAGTTGTGCTGTTAGTCAAAATAAATTGAGTGTAGTAAGCCGTGTCTGAGTCATCAAATAGGGTTGTGATCGTAGCGTCTGAGTTTGTGACGTAGAACTTGAAGCTGTCAATGGTGATAGTGTCCGTGTTTCCTTGAGATAGATACAAATACAGGCTTTCAGTGGCACTATTCAAAGACGGCCAAGAAAAATCTGTATCAACCGTGCCTTCATAATTACCATATTCATCAGTGTCATCAGCGTCAGGGGTAACCGTTGCAACAGTATTAGTGGCAACAAGTTCCCCGCTACTATCGTACTCAGCTAACTGAATATTGAACGTGTTAGACACGCTGTCTGCGTCACTATTCCATGAACAACCAAAGTGTGTGGCCGTAGGTTGAGCCCGAATCATCAACTGAAGACCGCTCAGAGTGACACGTTCAGCAAACAAGTTAATGTACAAAGAGCAATCAGAAACGCTGGCAATTGACAGTGTGCTTGAAAGCGTTGCTGTCCCTATTGCCGTCCCTGAATATGTGCTTGTACCGTCAGGGCTATCAATTGCAATTGTTGCTGTAACATCTTGTGTAGTGCCGTCTGAGTATGTCACCGTAAATGTGGCATAAACTTCACTGGTTGATCCTACTGAAGTTGTAGCAGTTGCGTCACCTGTAGCGTCACTAGATGTAACTGCTGTAGTAGACGGTGCGTCTATGATGTAGTCAAACTGAAGCTGCACGTCACTGCCCTGAGCGTCTGTGATGAAGTCATCAGCAACACTAGCACTTTCTACAGCAACACCTTCAGCATAGTCATCACTGCCGTAGTCACGCTGAGTATCAGTGTCATCACCAACTTCATTAACGGTATCTTCAAGATAGTTACTGGAAGCAACCGTTTTAATATCCAAAGCGTCGTCACTTAGCTGTAAAAGCTTACCTGAAGTGTAGTAACGTGGATAAACCCAGTGCTGTGCACCAAAGCCATGTGGGTCACTACACTTAAAAGTAATTGTGAAAGTTGCCATATAGTAGCTTGCTTCATCAGTCCATGACGGTGTAGATATATCAGTAACGTGGCCAAAATAAACAATAATGCCATCATTGTTGTCACCTGACCAAGTAATAGGCTGCTCTTCTTCATCAGCTTTATCACTCCAAAGACCTTCACTAATATCACGCATAATCTGATATACGTCATCAGACTTATCTGCAATAACAGTGCACTCAGCCGTGAGCTGAAGTCCACCATACGAATTAGACATGTAACCCAGTCCCACACGGCCGGGAATTGTCTGCGTATTTTCAGTGATGTCAGGCGTTATGTTTCTGGTGAATTTATTTACCAAGAAACCCATATCATAATTGGTCAAAGTACCAATACTCAAAATGTTATTAGACTGAAAATCACTGCTTGTTAATTCCAAAGATCACACCTCCTAGTCTGTTGCAAAGTTTTTAATCCTAGTCTGTTTCTTAGATACACTCTTGTTAATCTTGTAAATGTCGTTCTTAGTCAGCGCTGTATCATATTGCGCAGTGTACAGATTATCAAGGCCATCTACCACTTTTTGAAGCAATGCTGTGGTGGTAGAATCACTAGCACTTGAAGTTGATGATGTACCACTAGCTGCGCTCAACTTATTCTTATCACGTGAAGCAAACATTGTGGCAACTTGACCAAGCAACTCATAACCACGGCTACCCTTTTGAGAACTCATAGGAATAATGGCTTCCAATTGGTTACCTTCAGAAATGTGAGCAAGTTTCTCAACATTGCTGAAACCCCCGTTAGCATAGCGTTTATGGCCAGTTGGCCCCCACCCACCAGATACGCTAATATCAGATAACCAGCTTGAATCATTAAACATTGCGGCAATCTGAGAAGCACCATGTCTGATGTTATTCGGGTATTTATGCCCCGCTTTTGTAGGCAACCATGATTTGAAAGTAGGCTGAATATATTGAAGCAGACCAATTGAAGGAGTTCCCGCTTTTGCGTTAGAATCCCAGTCATTTTCTACAGTGGCACTACCGTTTGACTCTTGTTTAATTCGACTCAATACAGCTGACATACCGCTAGAAGTTAGATCAACATTCATATTTGCAGCAACTTTTTTGATAACCGGTTTCCAACGTGTTACCCCTGAGCCAGTGGGGTTATTAGCGTTGCCGCTGCTACCACCATTAATCGCTGACGCAAGTTTCTTGAAGCTCTTTTCAGCATTCTTGATGACTGACTTACCAACATTGTTGTATGCCTTATTCCAAGTGCTTGACTTCACCCAGCCTTTATTAGGAACTTTAATGCTAGTCATGCCGCTCAGCATTTTCTCAACTGTTTTGATAGGGTGACTGATTGCAGATTTTACTGTCTCGCTTAGGCTCTTGTATATCTTACTTGCATTTTTAGTGAGTGACTTTACAAAGCTAGACAACGTGTCAGTACCGCTTGCAAAGCCGGGTAATACCTTGCCTTCACCATAACCACCATTTAAAACTTTGGCACTGTCTTTAGCATTCAGAATATGTTCATCAGAGTAGACCTGTGTTACTTCAGCCCCCTGAGTACCAAGCAAGCGCATGGTACCCCGTGTAGGACTGTAAGCTAACTCTGTACCTTCTTCACCAACAAGTGCCGTGCCCGTCTTACCTACCGTGCCATTGCCAGTACCCTTTGCATACGTCATGCCGCCCACTTTAGTCATGGTGGCATTGTACTTGGCAGTTGAACCACTTACACCAGTGAGCCATTTGATTTTGCTAAGCCATTTGATAAAGCCTGAGAAGATGTTTGATGAGCCACTTGCACCATTACCGGCAGCTTCAATGGTATTATTGCCTTGCTTGACCATATGCGTTGTAACGCCCTTAGATTGACTCTTGGCCGTCTTAACAACTGACTTTTCTTGAGCAGAAATTTGAGACTCAGTTTTTTCTTTGGTCTGTTTTGCAGCAGACACAGAATTTTTGTACTGAGTATTCGCTTCATCAGTCAGCTTTTTACGCATTTTAACAGCATAATCGCTGTTGCCTGTGTAAGTCTTCTTAGCAAACGCAATAATGTCATCACGCTTGTTAGCAGCGGTCTTCTTTTCAGACTTATAATCATCTTCAGCTTGTTGAATATTTTTCTTAGCTGTTCGATATGATTCGCTGATCAATTTGTCTGCCATTTGCTTTGAAATTTTACCGTTAGAAGACTTCAGCTTAGACATAATAGCTTCTTGCTTCTTACTGCTACTAGTCAGCGTCTTTGAAATGGTTTTTGCTAGGTCAGATTCTTTGTCAGCGTACTTTTTAGCATAAGCAGAAACAATACTCTGCCGTTTCTTTGCGTATTTTTTGCTGGTGCGGTTAACAGCTTCGCCCTCTTTTACAGAGAGCTGTTCACGTTTGGCTTTATAAGACTTTTGAATCTTGTTAATGCCCTTTTGACCGCTGTACTCAATGCCGTCAAGAGTGACTGTCTGGCCACGTTTTATTTTTGCAATGTTACTCTTTTCTTCAGTGGCCATTGAGCTACGTTTTCCGCTGTATTTACTTTCAACCTTGTTGATTGCTTTGTTGCGGTTCGTAGTTTCGGTTTCCAGCCGCTTAGTTTCCTGCTTGGTAATCTTTTTAATACTTGAAGCAGCGTTTTTAGCACTCTTAGTAGTCTCACTATAATGCGACTTGACTAGCTTTTCTGTTTTAGCTAAATCACTCTTGCTAATTAGGCCATTTTTGTACATCTTTTTAGCCTGAGCAAGTTGGCTCTTAGCCTGTTTTGCACTACTATTCTTAACTTGCTTGTACAAGCTGTTGACACTAGCAATAATGCTTTTTTTAGCAGAGTTGAAGCTGGTCTTGTCATAGCTGACGCTGAGCTTCAAGCGGCTCTTGTTAATTGTCTTGAAGGAAGCGTTAGCCTTCTTTACAGAGCTTTGAACCGACTTAGGCAGTGAGCTGAAGGTCTTTTGTAATTCTTTGGCCTTCTTAGCAGCTTTTGTGAGCTTAACAACAGTCTCAGTTGTACCGTCAGCCTTAACCACGGTCTTAATCGTGTGAGTCTTGTTGTACTTATTCAGCTTATCTATGCTCTTTTTAGAAGCTGAGATAAGCTTGCTAGTAGTCTTGCTGCCTCCAAGTGCGTCACCGATTGAAGCGCCTAACGCTAAACCAGCAACCGTACCAAGACCGGGAACGACAGAGCCCAGAGCCGCACCAATTCCACCGCCAAGCACCGTACCAATACTTTTTGCGCCAGCCTTAGTTTTAGTCTTTGTGTTAGAACTGGTCAAAGAAGTATAAATATTCTTGCCAAGATTAATACCTTCAGCAGCTAACGCCACAACATTGACTGCCTTCAGAGCGACTGAACCCACCTTGCTAACCACACTACGTGAAGCAGTAAGCAACTTAGACCAGCGGCCAGTTTTAGTGACCACACCTTCAGTAGCCGTTTCAGCCTTCTCTACGTTTTTAGCAGTCTTGGCCGTTTCCTTTTCAGCTTTTGACCAGCTACTACTACCAGTAGAAGTAGACGTAGTACTGACCGTATCTTCAACTTCACTGGTGACGCTACTTGAAGAGCCTACCGCTTCTTTTTCCTTTAACGCCACTGTAAGACGCTTCACAGCACCTGTTTCAGTGTTAATTGCAGCAGTTTCTTCAGTAGCAGTCACAGCTACCTTTGATTTTGAGCTCTTGAACAAGTCAAAAAGCCCTGACCATTTACTTTTTAGTGAAGTAGCAAATGTTAGTAATTTCTTGCTGGCAAAATATGTAATCAATACGCCACCAACAGCTTTTAGCGCTGTTTGATGTTTGGCAATTTTCCCTAGAATACCGTTGATGTCTTCCAATACACCGCTAGAATTTTTGCCATTCTTATGTACAACTCCAAACATTGTACCGATAGTCTTCAGTGTGCCAGCGAAAACTGACCATGCACCTTTAGCAATCAGCCCAGTGATTGTACCCAGATTGTTAACAATCCCAGCTAACGCAGATGAATGCTTAGCTAAATAGCCGAACAGATCAGCAATCTTATTAGCCAAGCTCCCCACAGCTTTACCTAACTGCTTTAGTCCTGCCATTGTCTGCGTATTGTAAAACGTCTTTGTTAACTCTTTTGATGACTTATAAAGTGCTGGCAATAAATTTTTACCCAGCAAAGTGATCAGCGCTTGCCCTGCCTGCTTAAATTGAGCATAGGCATTCTTAGCAGTCTTCATGTTAGCTTTGGCCAGTGACGCAACATAAGTGCCCTTCTCACCAGCAGCACCAATTTTTTTAGTTAGGTTGCCAAGTTGATTAGCATTCTCAGAAAGGATTGAAGCAGCATTCATTCCAGTTGTGCCAAAAATAGCTTTGAAGAATGCGTTCTTCTTAACCGTGCCCCAATTTTTGGTTTTGTCGTTAATCTGAGTGAAAATGTTGCTCATTGACTTTAAGTTACCATTTGAGTTTTTGACTTGAATACCATACTTTTTGAGTGCTGAAGCGTTGCTTGAAAGTGAAGTCAAAACTTTACGGACACCAGTTCCGGCCTTGTCCGCTTCCAAGCCCCGATTACTAAGCACACCAAGCATTGCAGACGTTGATGATAAGCTAACGCCAGTTGTCTTTGCAATCGAACCGACATACTCCATACCCTTACCTAAGCTATGAAAATCTGTGGCGGTCATATCAGCCGTGTAAGCTAATTCGTTAACAACTTTCTTTGTGTTAGCCGTCATCTTGGCTGTATTGTTGGTCTTCATACCAAAAGACTCAATAACTTGAGATGATACTGAAACGACATCAGAGAATTTATCACCCGTTGCAACAGACGCTTGAAGTTCAGACTTCATAACTGCTACAGCTTCTTTTGCGGTATGGCCACGTTTGACCAGATCAAGATAAGCTTCAGCAATTGATGATTGTGATTTACCGTACTTCACTGAGTATTTTGTTGCGTCTGACTGCATTTTTGCAACCTGCTTAGCAGTTGACTTGGCACTTTCACCACCTTTAACTAAAACGTTTGTAACGGTCTTATAAGTGGTTTGTAAGTCAGAAGCTTTCTTAGTACCGCTGACCGTTGCAGCCCCCAGCCCAGCAGTTGCTGCCGTAACTGTCAGAATTGCATTGCGGTAACGTGAAAAAGTAGAGCTTATCTTAGAAGCGGTCTTAGAAGCCGTGTCACGCACTTTAGTCATGCCAGTGGACATTTTACCGTACCGACTATTTAAGCTACGCATTTCACTTGCCTGCTTGTTATAAGCAGTGGTGAGCTTATTAATGCGGGTACGCTGTTCCTGAGCTTTATCAGAACTTGTGCCGTAACGGGCATTAAGACTGCTAAGCAAGCTTTTTTCTTTGGTCAGTTGTTCATCAAGCAAAGTATGCTCTTTTTTCAGACCGCTAAGCTTGGCTTTTTGAGCACTATAGACATTGCCTTCAGATTTGAGCTTGTCTACATAGCTAGATGTTTCTTCTCTGGTTCTCTTGATAGCGGCTTTTACTTGAGTAATGCCCGTCTTGTAAAGTTCAGCCTTCTCATTAGCCCTTTGCTGTTGCGCAGTCAGTGACGCAATCTCTTTGCGGGTTCTTGTTACCTGAGTAGTAGCTTGATTTAAATACTTGCGTGTATTTTCATACTTAGAATTGGCCTTTGAAACAACGTTCACTTGTGATTTATAACTTGATTCTAGGCTCTCTACATTACTCTTTAGCTTCTTGTAGGCGCTCGAATTAGTCCCCAGACTTTCCTTGACCTGCTCAAGCCGTTCTTTTTCGGACTTTAGCTTTGTGCCTACGCTGCTAAGTGCTTCAGATTCTTTCTTCAGTGTGTCTTCCTGCCGGTTAAAAGAACTAGTGAGTTCCTTGACCTGCTCTCTTGATTGCTGAAGAATTTCTTTCTCCACTTTTAATTGCTGAGCAAGCTTCTTAGCTTTCTCACTGTATGCTTCAGTAGTGTTACCTGCTGACCGCATTTCTTTGAAGCTTGCGTTCGTGTCGCTTTTTAAGAAACGCAACTGTTCCCGCATTTGCTTAATTGCAGTCTTGAAGCTGCTCTGTTCAATATCAAATCTGAACCGATAGCCTGAAATTGTTTCCATTATTTTCCCCCTTCCTACGCTTTGATAGAACCACCAATTGACAAGCCTGCACTGCGTAGTGCAGCAAGTGGGTCTTGTGCCCGCTCTTCACGTGGTTTGGCCAGCATAACCCGATTAATTTTGAAGAAGTCTTCACTCTCATAAACACTGATAGGAATACCCATTTGAATCATGGCCTGCTGATAGTTATAGTCCATGTCTTCAAGTGCATTTTTTGTTTCACGCAGCCTTTTGCGGGCGGCTATTTTTTTGCCTTTTCCTCCGTTGGAGACATAGGCTGTGCACCAAAGATAGCGGCTGAAACATCAGCAAAAGCGTTTTGCGTTTCAACAAAGCCTGCGTCCCAGATACGATCAATTTGTTTTTCATTGAGTTTGAAAACATCAGCCAAGAAGTCAATGACTTCACCAATCATTGAAATTTGACCTGATAAGGCTACATCTTCACTGTCAGCCGCTTCACTTGCATTAGCTGTCTTGGCAACTTGCAGGGCGTTGCGGGCGATACGGTTAGTGATAGTTACATTGACAGTCTTCTTAATTCCTACGTTGTTTAAAGTTAATTTCATGGTTAATTTCTCCTTCTATTTGACCTGATTAATTGCGTGCACATACTTTGCTGAGCACCGGTGTTCATCTACAAAGCTTAAATCTGTTTTGAACGGTGTTTTTCGTACATATTGACCCTTAAAAAATAAGTGATCAGAATCACTTTTAACCACGCCGGCATTATGTAAAATCTTAGTTTCTTTATACTTCTTTACATCATCAGTGGCCATGCAAAAATCAAGCTCATGATCTACTAGTACACCAATATTGAAATACATCAAATTCCATAACTGCGCCCACATCTCAGCAGTCCATGCTTGAATGTTGCTATCAGCCTGCTGAAGCAAGCTATATAGCGGCGTGCAGTCCTTATAAACCTTTTCCCAGTATTCAACACTAGGCTGAACAATAAGCCATTGAGTGCCGCCAGAATTGCCGTTAATGGTTTCTAGCGATGAGACTGTAACCCCGATTAGGTCAGCCATTTTATGTAGTAACTTTTCCCCGTTCTTGCGGCTACGAATGTAGTCAAGATTCAAATATCCATTGCAGTTGCTTGCCACCCAGCAATTAGGCTTTGCAGGCAATTTGCTAATGTTTGGCTTCTCACGAAAAATCACATCAGAATCCATGTAGAAATACGTCTCATATTGGCGTGAACTGTCTTCTTCCAAGAACTTCCACCAAAGATACGGCTTAACACTTGGAATGTATTGCTTGTCCCCACGTTCGTCTCTGTAGACATGCACTTCTACACCGTACTTGTCAGCAAAGAACTGTGGAATTTTATTGTTGTGTGACGTAAAGAGCAGAATAATATCTGCTGGTTTAACGTGATTGCTGTCAATCAGGTTGGTCAAACACACTTCAAGTTCCCACTTAAAACGTTGAATTGCTGGTTGACATAGAATATAGTGCATATCGCTTTCTTCCCTTCTTTAAACTAGGCTACAGTAGTAGTGCTAGTAGTCGTAGTTGAAGCGGCTACAGTCGTAGTAGTCGTTGTGTCACTGCTTGCTTGCGGGAAAATGGTATTTAACACATCTGATTCTTCATAACCGTCTGCGTCAGACCAAGCAATCACACCATAGTCACCGTCTTCATTGCCAAGTGGCGTATAAGTTAATGCGTCAGTGACGCGGTTTTCAGTATCTTGATCAGTTGCAAGTGATAAATCACCGGGCGTCATGATACCTTTATAGAAGCCAAAAATGATGTCACCACCGTCATCAGTGTTTGAATATACGGCCATTGCTAAGTTCACAGGGTCGCCTTCAAAGTTGAACTTACCGTTGCCAAGGTTTTACGACCAAGAATCTTATTCAACGTTTCATAGTTAAAAGCATTGACGGTAAGAGCAATGCTTGGCTGTGCCTTACCAACAGACATCTTAACTCGTGTGTTGTTACCATAAACTGAAGTAGTTGAACCGGCTAAACCAGTTAATGAAGCAGCATTTGCCCCTAAATCTTCAGAAACAGTGACAGTGTAAATACCGTCACCGTCATCATTTAAACCACCTGAAGTGATTACTTTGTTGTTGTCGTCCAATAATGCTAACTTGGCTTTTTGTAAGCCAATATATCCACCTTTTGCACCCATTATGTATATTCCTCCTAGTTCGATTTTCTAAATTTAATCGTTTGTATAATATTTTCCGTGTCTGGCGTTATTGCATGGCCACCGATACTAAAAAAGCGATACCCGTTATTGAACATCACTACTTTTAGGCTTTCTTCAATTGTGTTCATGTCCTGATCATAATCAGAAGGATAATAGAACTGAATCTGAACTTCATCATAGGCTTTAACCGCAACGCCGTTGCCGTATAAATATGTATCAACATCTATTTCAGTTACTAAAATGATAGGGGTGTCATCTACCCAGTCGCTATCAGCAATTTTATAAGCGTGAATATTTGAAGAATCTATATTCACCAGAGTTGCTGTGTTTGCTTTTAGCAGCGCCACTACTTTTGAAGCGGGGGTCATTTTTTCACCTTCCTATCAATGGCGTTTTTTACACCGTTAATCATAATTTTTTGAACAGCAGACTTGCTTTCAAGCCGTGTGAGCTCCCAGAAATGAAGCCCCTCTACATGAGAGTGAGTCTGCTTATTTCTATCTTTAACCGTCCACCCGTCATTTAGGAAACGGCCAATATAGGCTTTCTTGCTCTCTTTAGAAAAGCCGTCTTCTACGGTGCCATTCAATGCGTTAATGTGCATGATGAATGCAGAACGCAAGTGAACCGTACCGCCACCGTATACATGAGCACTCTTTGGTATGCGATCATCACTAAGCATTACCGTTTTGAAAGCGTCCGCTGCTTTAGTGTTGATTTTCAGACGCTCTGTAGTGCTCAGTCCAGTCTCAAGGCTGGCCATAAGGTTATCTAACGACTCAGAATCAAGCTCATTAGCCATGAGTTACCACATACTTTCTAACTGTAACCAAGTCATAACTAACGGCTGTACTGTCATCAGATGAAATGCTAACAACGCTGTACAAATCGCCGTCAAACTTAACCTTCATCTGGTCATTGATCTTATCGGTATGCCTTATGACTATAACTGACGTATCTTCAAGTGTAGTACCGGCCACTTCAACCTGTTGAGAAAATGAACGACTGTAGCGCCCTGCATATCGTGAAAATGAAGCTTGAAACACGTCAATAGAATCACCAGTATTAGGGTTAACTTCATCACCCGCCACCATTTCACCAAACTCTGCCCGCTTATTCAGTCGGTTAGCTTTCAGTTGCATCGTCCACCTCCGACTTAATACGATATTTAATACTATTGATAAAGTACAAATAAGCAGGCGGGTAAGCTAATTCACTGTCTGATAGGCCACCACGGTTGTTATAAGTGAAGTCTACCAACGTTCTAACAGCCTGATTGAACAAGGCGTTAGCACGATACACGCTGACATCAATAGAGTCATCTATTTTACTGATGACATCTACTTCAGCCATTGAGATTAGCGTGGCCAGCAAATTATCCTGTTCATCAACAGACAGATATTCTTGCATATCAGCAACGGTCACACCGCTGGTAGTCGCTACAGTCGTTGTAGTGGTTGTTTCTGCTACAGTCGTAGTCTCTGTTGTTTCAGACATTAGCAGCCCTCCTTGCAGTTATAAACTAGGCTGCCGTAGTGGTGGTAGTCGTATTAGTTGAAGCCGCAGTAGTCGTAGTGGTCGTTGATTCTACATCTGAGACGGTTAAGAAGTAACCGGCCTTAGAATCAGCTTGCTGTGCACCAAACCGCATGACAGCACCTAAATATTGACCATAGGTAGGGTTATCAATCCATGATAATGAAATTTCTTTGCGATCAGGGAAGAGCACCGCACGCTTCAGGTCACCAACAAAGGCTTTTGCTTCACCGTCAGTACCTAGCAGGCTGTCATTGACAACCTTCACGGGAACGCCTAACAAAACGCCGCCTGAAGGTTCTGTAATACTTTGGTGAAGTAAATATTGGCCGTTCTTGTCCTTCAAGGTATCAAGAACTTGGTACATGCTTTGGCTGGCAACAATCGTGCGCGCATAGCCAGTATCAAGATCAACATTCAAGATGTGCTTGATAGCGTCAACTAAGTCACTTGATTCTGCTGAAACCGCCGTGAATGATTGTAATACCGGTGCAATGGCCTTGTTAACCGTATTGACCTTCTTTTCACCGATAGAGTGGCCAATTAAAGAAGTCACGTCTACTTCAGCGTCATCAATTGACTCTTCAGAAATTGGTAATGCACCACGGTAAGTAGAAACTGACCAATCAACTTCATCAAATTCTGGTGCAGCTAGTTCAGGGTTAGCCTTCAATTCTTCAGTTGAAGCTAAGGAATCATCTGCCCGCTTCAAAATTGGATAAGTCCCCTTCTTAGTAGTTACAGGCAACTTAGTAACTAAAGTTGATAAGTCAACAACCGTGTTAATTTCAGCCGTAGGGTCATAGATGATTGTTTCTGGCACTAACGGTTCAACAACCGTTGACGTCACAGCAGTTGCAGCGTCATCTGAAATTTTACGGCCACGGCTATGTACAAAGTCATTAATAGCAGTCTTTTGCTTTTCCAGATTGCTCTTCTTAGGCGTTAAGTCTTTGCCTTTCTTGTCTAACACTGGTTGTGGTTCAGCGTCGTTGTCCTTGTCGTCTTCAGCTAACTGTTCACGCAAAGCATTGCGTTGTACTTTCGCATTATGTAATTCGTTCTTGATCACCTTAAAACCTTTTTCATTGAAGCTGTCATCAACTAATGCGGCTTGTAATTGTGCGTTTAAATCGCTGCACTTATCACTAATTTGTCGGTATTTTGCTTGTAAATCCATTTATAAATCCTCCTTTAAAATCTCTAGCTTTTGTTGTGTTAAAGACAGCTTTGCACTGTCTTCCTGCTTCTTTTGTTGCTTGTGGTACATGGTCTTCACTTTGTTCATCAGCTTAATTGGTATCTGTGGCACGGCGTTGAACACCGCTTCTTTTGAGTAGTCAATAATTTCATCAACTAAGCCAAGATCAAGAGCGTCTTGTGGTGTCAACCAGCTTTCTTTATCCATTAATTGCAAAAACTCATCAGTAGTACGGCCAGTTTTGGCTGCATAAACCCCAGCAATTGTGCGGTTAGTAGCTTCTAACATGCCTGAACTTTTATCCATATCATGATAGTCACCGTCTGCGCTTGAAGAAGCATTGTGAATCATCATCTGAGCGGCAGGACTGATACGAACTGTGTCACCAGCCATTGCAATAATCGTGGCCGCACTATATGCAGAGCTACTAATCTTTGTAGTTACCTTGCCCTTGTAGTCTTTTAACGCCGTATAAATTTGAGCAGCAGGGTCAACTTCACCACCAAAGCTGTTAATGTCAACGACTACATCACTGCCGTCACTTGGCAAATTATCAATGATGTCTTTAGGTGAAACCACCGTCATACCAATATAGTCACGATAGATGTCAGCGTCATCATCATTTGTGATTACTCCATTGACGTTTAAAACGTTCATTCTTTCTCACCTCCTTTCAATGTTGAAGTAGTCCCCGTTGCCGGTGCTTTAAACTCTGGCAAATTCAGCGGTAAATAGCCTTTTGACTTCAAGTAGAACTCAGCTTGCCCTTGATCAATCGCCCCGCTTGTAACCAGTGCATTGACTTGGTTCACAAGCACGGTGTCATTTGCGTCTTGGATAGTCTTGGTGTCAATTGTCAAATCAGGCACCGCAAGCTTGAGCTTTAATTCTTCAACTAGCGGGTAAATGTACGAGTTTAAATTTGAAAGGTACACAGAATTAACCTGAGAAATGTTACTGTGATTGCTTTCAGTAGAAGTACCACCACCCAGCACATCACTAGGAACGCCAAACGCTTTAGAAATTTGATCAGCACTAAAGTTTGAGTTCTCCGTGAGCACAGAGAAAACGTCTGTTTTCATTTCATACGGGCTATATTCCATGCTGTCAGTCAAGACCATGACTCTACCTGCGTTATTGCCAGCGTTCGCATTCTCAAACTCTTCTCGTGCTGACTTCAAATCAGCAGCATTGCCGATAAAATTGGATAGTTTCAATGTCCCTGAAGGGGCAATTTGACTATCTAATGCTTTACCATTTGAGCGATACGTCTTTTCGGCAATATCAAGCGCACCCTTCAGACTTTCTAGCGGTGAACGCCCTACCAGATACCGATAGCGTGCGTCAGGGCTCAATCTAAAGTGAAGCATTTGTGACTGCGGCAAAATCATTTCTGGCCGGTCATTATTGGCCATAACAGTGTACGTGATACCTTGATTGCCTGAATTGTAATTAATTTGAACATCAGACGGCGGCACGTGTTCCCACTGGTTGCCATTCAATGGCACATAAGCATTACCTGCTAACAGCAATTGAATAATTACACCTTGCCAAAAAGAAAAGCGTCCAATCAAAGGATTAGGGCGCTCAAGAAGGTCTAAAACCGCTGTATTTTCCGTGCTCAGCCTTGCACTGGCAATGTCGCTGGCAATTCGGACTACAACCGCATAAACGTCAGTGTTATTAAAAGCACTGCGTGCGGGTGTATAGCTAATTGGATTACCAGCGATATTAGTCACAAAGGTGGGCTGCTCACTAGTGCTAGGATAGCTCATGTCATTGCGAATTTTTGGCCGTCTGTAATTGCTTGGTGTCATCAATCCCATTTATCTCACCCCCTTTCATGTGCATAGGCCAAAGCCATTGTGATCAGGGCAAGACCGGCCACCAGAAGGCCAAGAGTGAAATTGACATTAAAGGCTGCTAAGTCAAGAAATGTTAATCCTGCAATGAACAGAATTACAGATAACCAGTTAGCTAAAAAGAAGCCAATAGCTTTCATCACTTTCAGTATCATCACCCCCCAAACATTGCTTTGAAGAAGTCCGCACGCTCACTGTGATTCAAATTATTCAAAGGGTTGTAGCCTTCATCTGGCCTGTAGCCTTTAAAATAATCCATTGCTTGTGAGTATGCGTTGATCAGTGCGTCTGTCGTATCAATGTGCTCACTGACCCAGTTTTGACGGTCAATCTTGATTGCACCACCCCTGTCTTCAACAAGTACAGCGTTGTTCAAGCCGTCTGTCATGAGCGGGTCATCAATCATTTTAATATTGCCGTTTATGAACTGTGTCTGAAATTCTTTAGTAGGCACAGACAACTTATAAGAAGTAGGTGCTAAAGTCAGCAGTGGCCATTCTGGTTGATAATTTTCAATCATTTTAACGAACCAAGCAGCTAAGTTAGGGTCGGCAACTACCGCTTTTATCTTTAACTGGTGCTGATAAACGTAATCTACCAGCCATTGGTAAACCTGTTGCTGGTTAATTGTCCCAGCAGGGTTTCTAGTGACTTCGCAGAGATGACGTTCAGCAAGTTGCCGATAATTTAACCCGTCCTGTTTCTCTTTAGCACCAATGGACTTAGCGGCCGCAAACGGAATGAAGCTGTACTGCTGAGCGTAGAACCGGTTGCTCTTTCCTACCTGATAAGGGTAAATCAATCCAAAAGACGTATTATCATTGGTCTGGCTTGCGTCAAAACCAACGTATACTTCACGATTGTCAACGTCAAAGCCGTCAATAATATTGTTCTTGATATTCTCAAGAGAGATGAAGCTATTTTGAAAGCGGCGGCTCCACACGTTAAGCGACTTGTTCACGAATGAAGCAAGCTCACCTTCACGCTCTTGCTTATCTCTAAGCTTGATAAGGCCGTCTAACAACTGGTCTTTAAGTTCAGGGTGTCCCAGCAACGGGTTTGACTTCTCCCAGAGTTCAGGACTGAAGACTTCACTATCATTGTCTTGGCTATAAATCATCATGAAAGTATCTTCAGCGTCGCGCAGGCTGTCTTGTCGCATTATTTTGCGCATAACGTCCTGATCATTCTTGAATTTAACTTTGACATTAGGATAAGCGGTTGAAATTTCAAGAAAAAGACGGTTACTGATTTTTGACTGTCCCGAAATAATCTGGTTAACACTTTCGTTCATCTTAGGCTGCAAGTTTCCAATTTCATCAAACACAGCAATTAGGTTGTGGTAACTATCAAATCCCCCTGCCTGTGCTGAACCAATACGAATAGTGTTCTTGTTCTTATGGCCAATTACCTGACGTGTTTGAGCTTCAACGCCTTGCTTTGCAGCGTCTTCTTTAAAATCAGGCGACTTGATAATCACTTGAGCTTGCAAAGAAACGTAGTCAAAAAGCTTTTTAGCGTGTTCATTGTCATAGCTTGCCACAAGAAAATCTTGAGAGCTGGCCTGTAGACCAATCACAAAATAGCTGAAATTAACCAAGATTGAAGCAAGCCAAGTCTTCCCTTGTTGCCGTGCGATTGAAACAATTCCAGTATGGAATCTGCTACCTTTATGCACAGGATCACGCCAGCCAATCAAGTTATCCAAGATAAAAGACTGCCACGGCATAGGATTGATTAGCGTATGAATGTCTGTAGGGTCAGGAATGGTACGGGCAAAGTATTCTATTGCGTTCACCATGTCTAAATTGTAGATATACGGAAAATCTTCATCACCCTGACGCAGTAGATCGTTCAGGTGACGAATACAGCCAAGCTGAGTATCTTGACCAGTTATGTATTTATCAGTGAAGAGTACGTCATAGGCGTACTGTGTGGCAGCGTCAGGATAATCTGACAGCAGTGCCTTATAAGTAGGCTCTTCTTCAATAATGGCTTGCTTGATGTCTTCTACTCCAACATAATCAGACACTGAACTTCACCACCTTCAACGGGGTGCTTTTGGCACTGTCGTCTTCATCATCATGAGTTTCTGCAAGTACCTGTCCACTCCGTGCGTCAAATGAGAGTCCTAAGTCAGCGCCTAGACTCTTCAGAGTCCTTGCAGCCGTTTCAACCGTCACAAGTGCTGGTGAACGTTTTACGGGTATGCCGTCATCATTAGAGATATACTCACCATATTCTTCAAGCTTCTCTTCAGCACTCCGATAGTACCCATATTCAGAGCAAAATAACTCTAAACTGGTACGGTCTAACTGCTTCACTTTGTTCAATTTTCTCAATTCAGGTACTAAGACTTTCCACAGTGCCCTCCCGTACCCGTTTAAGTGGCGTGGGGGTGTCAATTGAATATCAGCAAGCCCGCTTTGAATTTTTGAAATTTTCTTATCTTCTTCATGAATCTCTTTATGATAATCACCGTCATGAGTGACTTTGCGCTTTCTTCCTGCATGTTTTTCATTCACTAGTATCACCACCTTGATCAACCTTTTAATTTTCGCAGTTTTGTTTGTTTTTGAGAGTGCTTGTGTGAGCTCTCCCTGAGCTTCATAGGCGGGGGGTATTTTTCAGTGCTTGTGTGCTAAAATCCACTCTCTGCAGCTCTCTTTGTTCCACTGAGTCGCAACATCTAAATTTGAAATAAAATTTTCATCTCCGTCTTCATAAATGTCTTGCTCAAGCTGTCCTTTCCAATAGTGGCAACTATAGCAGAGCACCCAGAGATTGTTGCTGTCTAATTGCTTGCGCTTGTCTATCCGTCTTGGTGTGATATGGTCTACAACTAGCTTTCCTTTACCAAGAGCAGTATGGCCACAGCATTCACATGTCATGTACGCTCTCTCTTTAGCAACTCTGCTAAGCTTGCGCCATGCCACACTGTGATAGAAAGCATTGGCTTCCTTGTCACGATAGTTGTGGTTGTAATCCTTGCTGAGTTGCTTGCGTTCCCACTTGTTGTAGTGCTGATAAGGTCTAGGCTTGTAACAACTAGCGTGCTTAGCACAGAAAGGATTCTCTTGCTCATAACTCACCAGCTCATTACAACCTGACATGCGACAGACTTTCATTCTCATAACATCACCGGCATAAGTCTACATACACATTAATGTTGTTATCTGTACCGTCATTCGTGTAATCATAGTTTACAAGGTAATTAGCGTTATAGAACGCTTCAGCAATCTGTAACACTTTGAACCGGCTCAGCATTGGTTTGGTTGAACTAAATAGTAAATACTTGGTAGTGAAGTCTAACGCCACATCTGCTACTTCCTTGTTTACTTTCTCCCAGTCTTCATCAGTCATAACGTCATAGGCTCTCTTGTGGAATGATAGTGAATCTAGCTTGAGCGGGCTGCCACTAATCTGTGCATAGCTCTCCTTCACTTCACCAAGTACGTCATCTACATTCTCTGCTGTAATTGCTTTAAGATTCATTACTTGTCAGCTCCTTTGCTGTTGTTGTGTTCTTGTAATTGATTAGCACGCACGGTTAAGAGTACGGCTTGCAATGAGTCTGCATAGTTCGAGCCTGATGTCTTTGACCATGATAAAGCTGTCTTATCTGCAAGTTGACCAATAAACCAAGTCAGTTCTTCATAGGTCAGGTTGCCACCAATTTCAATCTTGAAGTGATTACTGTCTAACTTTCTCATGAGTATATGCGTAGAGTTCTCATTCACAGCAAGTCAGCTCCCTTCTCAGTGGCTGATAGCTCTGTAGTCAGGAACTCTAACAACTTGGCTAAGTCTGAGCGTCTAATCTGCATAGTAACTGTGTCGCCACTCACTGTATCAGTTGTAACCAGTAAGCCATGTGTCTTGTTGATACTGAGCTTGGCCGTCTCACCAAAGCCGTCATGATAAACTAGCATGTTAATCCCTCCATAATTAAAGACAACAAAAAAGCCTAGCGCTTGGCTAGACTAGAATTGCAGAGACTGGAATCGAACCAGTACCATTCTTGTTTATGAAACAAGTAAGCGTCCACCGCTTTGCCCTGCACTAATTAATAGACTGAGAATACATCTATCAGCAACAGTCTTTAACAGCCTTATTTATTAGCTGCGTTTCCACTCAATCCCTTGAGTAACTGTCATAGCTGGTGTGACAGTGCCTTGAGCTTTACAGTATGCACATAAGTAATGGTCACGCTCTAGGACTCGTTGCCTTAGATGTGACCATTGCCTTGTCCGATAGAAGTTGTATTGCTGACGCTTATCCTCATTACGATAACGTGTAACCGTGTTGCACTTGTGCGTGTACTGTTTGTCATTGCTACGTGCCCAACGTTGCCGACTAGCCAAGTACTCAGCTTCATACTCATAGTGCTGCTGACAATAGTGGTCAGGGAAAGTGACCATCGCATGGCAGTTAGGATAGCGGCATCTTCTTGTCCTTGGCATGTTGCTTTCTCCGTTTCTTTTCCAAACTAAAAGCGCCATGCTGTTTAGCACGGCGCTTCATCCATTTATCTAAGTGGGCATCCATCTCTGCTTCTTGTGGCGTGACGTAGCCATATTTTGTATTAATCATCTTTGCCATGAGTTGCCTCGTTGCTTGAACAGAATGGATATTGTCCACCAAATAATTCTAGGTTAACTTTTTTCCAATCATTCTCAATGACCCAGTTGTCTTTCATATTCATTGTGATACCTCCTAATCGTATATATTAAAAAAGCCTGACGTAAGCCAGACTTATGTATTGCTGTCTCATAAGATGGCGATCCCATTAATCAACAATACGATTTCATATAATACTATATCTCACATTATTTGAGTTGTAATACGCACTAAAGTACTTCACAAAAAAACTCCCGCCAATAAGCGAGAGCAGTTTGAAGGATTACTGAGAATGCCTGAGGGATCTAAAGCCCCCTTTCAGTATCTATATACAATACCACAGCGCGCCTGTTCCTGCAGGCAATCTGGTGGTCGTTTGATTGCGCGTCTTATGTAGGTGCCGTCCAGTTTTCCGCACTGAACAGCAAGCAAGTAAGCATAGGTTATTGTTGATTCAAATATTCACGCACTATCATTGCGTACTTACTTGCTTAATGGCGGCGGTAGGAATCGAACCTACTCACCCAATGGGATCGGTTTTACAGACCGACACAGCTCTCCATCTCTGACGCACCGCCGTGACGATAGGCTAACAAGCTGGGGTGGCTTACCTATCTATCGATAATACTAATTTACTCCCCTTTTTGACTTATTTACCGGAATCAACACGGAAACTTGTCGGAATTTACTCGGAATTTTGTCGGAGTAAATTCAGTCCTCGTCGTAGTGAGCAATAATCTCTGGCTCATACTTTTTAACGATCAGGTCTTCCACGCCATCCGGATATATCTCAGCGAACATTAACTGGGCTTGTTTCAAATACTTATTAAATGTTTTGTCGGATATATTCAGGCTAATCATGCACTTAGTTTTCGAATACCGTTTAACATAGAGCAGCATTAATAGCTCTGAATATTTCTCCGTTTCTTCATCAATTGTAACAGCTTCAATGACCTTGACAACTAAATTAGCCATAAAATCATCGTTAGCTTTACTAACTTGCTTGTCTTCAATATGGTTGCCATAGCTAGGACTTTTAGGCATTCCGTCCATTGCTGGACTTTGCAGGTTGAAATTAACCCTGCGAGCTCGTAGTCGCCATTTCCAATAGTCTTTTAGCACCCGTTCCGCATTAGCAATTGTTCGTTCTTCATCAACGTCCTTAAAAATGCTCTCCATCATGCCACCCCCTTGTTTTGACTGTGCTATAATTAATTTTGTAGGTATCAATCGTAGCACGGTCAGCAATGGCAGCGCTTTTTATATGTTATACTGGCAACGGTCATTCGAGTGGCCCTATGACTGGTCGCCTTAGTAGGCGGCTTTTTGTTTGCTTCGGCATGTTGCTTCATTCGCCGGTGCTTCCGTTTAATCGTTGAACGCTTCTTAGTGTGTTTAGGCATTCTCGTCCTCCGTAATGTAGTATTTGTTTTCGTCAATCGCACGAATACGATTATCCAGCCAAGCGTTACTGTGTTTTAGCTCCTGAGACGTCCTAGTTTTACCCTGCTTGCCTTCCATGACTAATTTAATGGCATTATACTGGGTACGCGTAATCTCCATGTAATCGCCTGATACGGTCTTAATTCCAGGCATCTTATGCAAGTTAGCTAATTTGCTCTCAGGCACGTTAGCCATGCTGCCATATCTCACTTCTAGCTTATGAATTACTTCCAGCTCTTTCGACCAATTTTTGCTTGTCATAAACAATCTTCCTTTCAAACTCTTGTTCATATTGTTTATGTTTATTATTCACACAGTTAGGACATGGGTCAAATGTGAAACCATAACTCCCAAGTGGTTGTTGAACGACTTTACTACCATGACATAATTCACAACTCATACACTTCTCGCTCCTTTCTATTCAACTAATCCGCGGTGGTCTGGAATATTTGCAAACGTGATTCCATTATTAACACCGTGGTTTTTCATTCTGCTTAATGTTCTGTCACCATATCTTGCAGTTAAGTCGCTACCAATTAAGTTAGTGGTCACAATCACCGTCTTGTTTTCTCGGTCACGCCAGAATGCATCCGCCAAATCTAACGAATACTCGGTGCCACGTTCACTACCAAAATCATCTAAAATAACGACATCAGCGTTCTTTATCTCAGCCATGGTTTTATTGATTTGTTTTGCCATCTGATCGTCATTAAAAGACTGTTTCTTGCGTTCGATAAGTTCACGCCAGTCAATAAAGATAATTTTCCAACTAAAGAACGTTTCAACTGGCTTGCCATTCTTCATCACAGTCTTTAATAACTTGTAACCAGACCGCTCTAATATCCAGCACATCATGCCTACAGCAAGGTGCGTCTTCCCACGCCCTGTTGCACCAATCATCAACGTGTGGATTGTTTCACCGTTAATAATGCGATTAGCTATCGTACGACTACGCTCTAAGACTTGTTTGCTAGCATCACTCGATACTGTATAATTACTAAAGCGACGGTTAAAGACATCAAAACTGCTAAAAATACTGTAGGTATTAATATAGCCTAGCGCTTCGTTTTTATGTGCGGATGCTGTCAGGGCTTTGTTATCTGGTATTTCACGGTGGTTAATGTCTTCCATATAGCCGCAACTAGGGCATGCACCGGCCATTTTTTGGCCCGTACGCTTGTTTAAAATCTGTGGTCGTAGTAACGGTTTCCCACAAACGGGACAGTTAACCCCATAGGTTTCAAACACCTTAGACATTAGGTTAGTGACTACATCGCCTACGGTTTTTACCATGGCTGGTCACTATCCTTAACTTCTCTACCCTCAAGGGTAAAGCCGTTAGACCGACCACTTCCTGAACGTCCAAATTCTTTCCGTGGTTGATTTAATTGGCTTTGCCCTTGTTTGTCCCTTTTAGCCCAGTTGCGAATGGTTGCCAGATAGTTCTTATACGCCTTGCCATTCATACTGCAATACTCAGAAACGCGTTCGATTCGGCCCTGCCAGTCAGAAGGAAACTCCGATTTAAGTTTCTCCAGTTGTTCATCTGTCAGCAAGACATTTTGGTATTGTCCATATTTGTGTCGTGCTGGTTTGGCTTTGCCTGGCTTGGGCTTACCTGGCTCTATATACTTACCTTTACTAACCTTACCTAACCTATCCTTACCTAACCTAACCTCGGTATGACAATTGCCTACCAAGTGTCCGTCATTTGGTTGACCGTTGGTTGACACTTGACTACCGAAAGGTAATTTACTATAACTAGCGTCTTCATTTAGCTCTAATTGTTTAAGCTCACTAGTATATTTCGTGGGGTGCTTACGATCTGATCGGATGTAATTATGAATATGCCAATCTTTAATCACAGTGACGCCATTCTCAAACGGAATAAGATACTGCTTGGCTAACAAAATTTTCAAATCATCGTCACTTGAACCAGTCATCCGCATAATGGATTTTGTATTACCCACAAACCCATCATCATCAGCATGCATATTCAAATGAAAATATAGTAGCTGAGCTGACTTAGGCATATCCATAAACAAATCAGAATCCGTGATCGTATTACTAAACATTCTTCTCTGTGCCATCTCTTAATCCTCCCTTGTTTACTAGTAGGCATTCCACCCACCCGGTGTATTAGTCACTGCTGTATTTACCTTTCAAGCCAATTCGTTTTAACGTTTCTTTATCTAGTTTTATGCCATCTACCGGAACGTGGTATTTTGCACTAAATGCCACGGAGCCAATTTGTTCAATCTCGCTGTGATGGACTCGACACAATGCCATAACGTGCCGTTTGGTGTGGTCAACGTGTGTTCTGTTCAAGCCGGCTCCGATAACGTCTACATGATGGATATCAGCACGATTACCACAGATCATGCAAACTCGATGACGGCAACACTGGAACAGGTAATACTCTTGCTCACGTGGCAATAGCTTATAGCCTTCCTTGAACGGCACGTGCCACTCAAACATGAAGTCGATAACTAGGTCGAGTAACTGGTTAGCATCGCTCACAGACGATTCTGTGGTGTCTGACAGGCTAATCTGCTTGCCAAACGTATATGACTCATACTGCAAATAAAACAAGTTTTTCAAGAAGTCTGTCGGCATGCCTGACCACGTATAGATGTCACTAAGCAACGCGAAGAACAAGCGTCGTTGTTGTGGACTAGCTTTACGTGTGTCAGCTAATTCAGAGTACGTGTAGTATTCGTCATCAGAACCACTTACCGTCTCAACATGGTCAAGGTTAGGCTTATGGGTGAGCTTCTGAACCTGATACCACTCGCCATCTTTTTCAATTAACTTAGTCGGTAGCAGTTCCACACGATCACCTCTGCCTAATTTATATCACCGAATTATCTTTTAAAGTCTCCAGCAAAAATTTTCCACCAGACAAGCCTTCATCCGCATCTTCAAATTGCTGTTCCAATCCACCTAAGTAACTTTCTAGTTCTAATAACAACCAGTCATATTCGTTAAACAGTGCAATCTTTTCCTCATCGTCTAGGTCGTCAAACGAAACAATTTTTTGACGTGCCTGTACCGCCTTGTAGGCAAAGTCAGCAGCGCTTGTGGCTGCAGATAACTTTTTTTCTACACGATTAAGTTTCATTTCAAATGATTGGCATTCAGATAGTAAGTCCACCATTTATTTCAGCCCCCTATTAAACATCCATGAATTCAAGCAAAACGCCATTGCCATATTATTTTGAATTAGCAGCCATTCTGGAGTTAATTCTTGTGGATCGATTGATGCAATCCGTGTAATGCCATGAAGAATGCAATCCTGTTGTTCTTTGTAAGGTAATGGATTATCCATAACTACCGTCCTCACTTTCTTAGCACTTGCAAACATTTCTGGTTAGCGATAATATATACGCATACCTTGAATTGTTTTCTTGCTCCCTACTCTTGTAATCCACTCCAGTAGGGAGTATTTTTGTCTTTTAGCTTGCAAACGAGACCGCTTTGGAATAAAGTAAGTGTTGGTACTAATCATCTCTTCCATTAGCCCATCGTTAGCCATTACTAGCGATGGCTTTTTTTGCGCTCGTTTCCACTCGTGGAGTGGTAAAATTGATACTTTTTGCATGATCATTCCTCCTACTTGAGCACTTGAATACCATTGGTAATGATTTCAAATTGCTGGCCATTCTCTTTTACTACAGCTACATCTTTTTTTGTGCGCAACGTGAACGGAATTTGCTTAATTTCAACTACTCTGCCAACACCGGCTTCTCGTATTAATTGGCCGCAACTATACTCAGCCTTGTAACTCACTCGATCACCTACATGAACTTTCATGATCATTCCTCCTAATACATTGGTGGCAATGTAAATGTCCATCCATCGTCGTTTTCTTCATCTGGCTCGCAAACATTAATATCGTGTTCTTGCAATTCGCCAATAAATTCTTCCGAATATCCAAAGCACGGGCGCCGCTTAATGATTCCATCTGTATCGTACGTGATAGCGTTAATCAGCTCACGTTCATCTGCACGAATTGCGTTATACTTACGTGCTCTTAACGCGTGCTCAATGTTTTCTTCATACATATCGTTTCCTCCTAAATTCCAAACCAGTTTCTAATCTCTCGGCGTTTGCACCACACGGTTGTTAGCGCCCAGGTTAATGCCGCTACTTCTACCATGGCAATTCCTCCCAATAAATGGCCCCTCGCATAGACTATTTATAATTCATGATCTTCATAATATTTATCAGCGGATTTTTTTGAAATCCGTTGAACTCCGTCAACAACGGAAACCCTCAAACCGTCAACAATGAATTTGTCTAAAGTTTTGTCACTAACATTCATGTAAATTTGAGCTTCCTGTTTCTTCATCCAATACGGTAAAGCTTCACGGTCCATCATACTTTTAAATACAGATTTGATTATCCCTGTTAGCTCTTGCTTGATTGGCTCTAATACCTTGCTAGGCAGGCTTAAAGAGATGTCGTTAGATTCCATGTAACTCGCCTCCTATGTTTGCTTAGTTGTATACTTTGCTTATCCCAATAAATCGAGGTGATAAGATATGGATGGTTTGGATAAACTGGTGTCCGATTTTGATCGCATGAGCAACAATGCCAAAGAACTTGATGGCGATCATAAAGTTTCCTTTGAGAATTTATTTACCAATGATTTCTTGAACAAATATACAAGCTTCAAGACAACAGGTGATTTGCTAAGCGCTATCCCGGCAGATAACGTTAAATCCTTTGATGATTTTGATAAACCTGTAGTTGACGAAATCATTAACAAAAATTCACAGTTTTCAAGTTTTACTGAAATGCGAGATGAAGCTATTGAATTTTATGTTCTAAATGGCTTATCTAATGGAACTTCATTTGATATTCAGTAATTTTAGACATCGTATTTTGAAGTTGTTTGACCTGGTCTGATGCCTCGTCAAGCAGCTTTTTTAATTCATCTAAACTTTCAATTGTTACATTTAATTGTTCCATCTAACTCACCTCCTATGCTGGCTGTTCATTTAAGTAAAGGTCGCTCATACCAAGCATGTCCGCTGCTTGTGCTAAAGCGTCATAGTTCGTCGCTTGAACTTCGCTAACTGTGCTCGGCTCCCACTTACCACCGTTAACCCGAGATTTAAGGTTAGGGTTCAACATCGTATCGTTATACTCAAGCAAGAATTTCAGTGCTTCACGTACATTTTCAAATTCCATTGTTTTACCTCCTATGCTGGCTCCTTGTCGAATCGAAGTGACGTCTGTCGAATGATTGTCTTAGTTGCTGTAGACGGTTCCCAATCGTTGATGAAGTCCATTACCATCTGGTAGTCCTTCTTGCGTAGCATTGACCGAGCGCTCACGTTAGCAATCTTCTTGATTCCACTGCCGATATCTTTGAACAGCTCACCTCGTTGTTTCTGTGTGATATGACCATAGCTATGTGCAACTTCCGACACGCGCTGGTTAACACGCCGGTTAAGCGCACTATATTCAGGATTAGGAATAACTTGGTTCTCCTTGAGGTCTTTCACATCGCCCTCCACGCTATCCAGTCGTTGATTAGTTTCCTCATTGGCTTGGAGTGCCAATCTTGCAATCTCTCGTGGTGATGTTGGCAATTTCACTTGTTCTTCCATAGAGTTGAATGCTTCAATGTACTGAAGTTTAAATTTAAGTGCTTTAGTACCAGTGAATCCCATTGCTAACAAAGTAAAACCATCACGGTTCATATAATAGATTGGGTAAGATTGACCGTTCTGTTCGTTAATATATGTCTCCTTTGCGAACATGTGTTGGGTATGCTTATTTTTAAGCAGACCCCCAATTGTTGCTAATACATTACGATGTTCTTTCTCAAACGTTTCAGCTACTTGCAAGCTACTAGTAACGGCTTGTTGGTTCTTCATAATTACTAAATCATTCATGTGGATCATTCCTTTCATTGAATCCCTAAAATTTTGGCCATTTGTGACCGAATCCGTCTTGACTTGGGTTCGTTGCCACCTTTGATTGCACGGTTAACTTGTGGCGGTGTGACCTTTTCGGACTTAGTGGTAAGCATTTCAGCCATTTCTTTTTGAGAAATTTTGTGGCGGCTCAATGCAGTTTTGTATTTAATTTCAATTTCCAATGCGACATCTTCGATTGTTTGTTCTGGCATTTTTACTCCTCCTTTACATAATTTATTCATCAAGTTATTGACTTATATTTAGACTAAGTCTAAAATGAGTGCATACGAAATAAGCAATTTAAAGCCTACTACTATCTAAATCTCTCGCCAAAGTTATTGTTTCGATAGGTGTATTTTTTGTTGCTTAATTACTTGATGAATCAATAATAAGTCTTAGTCTAAAAATAGTCAACAATTAATTAGTCTAAGTCTAATTGTTTTGTCATAGAATTTGGAGAAATCATTGATATGACAGTATTGGATAGAATAAAAAAAGTTTCAAAAAAACGCGGATTTAGTCTAACCCAAGTTAACGACAAGGCAAATTTAGGCAAAAATACTATTTATTCATGGAAAACCAAAGAGCCTAGTATCAATAATTTAAAAGCCGTTGCCGATGTTCTAAATGTTTCTGTTGATTACTTATTGGGCAAAACGGATGACAATTCTACTTCAATGAAGCCCAAACAAGTTGATATTACAGATGACGACTATATTATGACCTATCAGGGTAAGCCTATCCCTCCTGAAGATATGGAGTACATCAAACGCATCTTAAACGGTGGGAAGGACTGATAATATTTGAATATCTACATCAAGCGTTTAATGCAGTATGCTTGGGATCATGGAATATCTTGCATCTTAACAGACAAACTAGATGCATACACTCCGTCGTCAGCCAAACCGGAAAATAACATCGTTTTAATTAACCTAAAATGGCACAATCCGTCTGAAATCGCCTTTCAAATGGCACATGAACTAGGCCACGTTATCAACCATGATGAAGGAATATTATATTTTTCTAGTTTTAGCAATAAATCTAAATACGAGCGCATGGCTAATTTAGAAGCATTGAAAATACTTATTCCAATTTATTTAAGCGAAGTTGATACGTATGCTGACAATAGTGTCATGCCGTTTATGGAAAATTTTGGTATACCCAAACGATTAGAAGATGATGTCGTTAACGCCTTCCGCACTAATGTTAGTAACTAGAAGTTAACTTACTGACCAGATACGGATGTCGGTAAAAGCTGGGGAATTTGGAGGAATAATTGTAATGGGACTACTAATAATGATCGTCATCTTTCTAGCACTATGGAAGATATTAGGAACACTAGGCCACATCTTTTTGCCAATATTAGCCGTACTATTTATCCTGGCAACATGGATTCCTTCACAAGCAATTGTTATGGTGATTTGGGTGCCAATCGCGATATTATATTTTATCGGCTTAGCCGGGTATAAACATGCTAAGTATAACTAGTATAAATATATTTTAATCGGGGTAAAAGCTATGGAATTGTATGTAGGAACGTACAGCACACACGTGTTCGACTTTACCATTGAAATTGGCATCATTTGCTTCATAGCGCTAGTCGTCATGTTAGTTTACTGGATTCATAAACGAAAGTAGCACCCTCGCCCACTACCAGCCTAGCGGGCAACATGCGAGCGTAGTTCAACGGTAGAATAGTACTCCTTTGAGTTGCTGACTAGATACTTTCAGATGCAGGTTCGACTCCTGCCGCTCGCATTTAAATTTTCATTGGACCTTTAGCTCAGTTGGTTAGAGCAGACGGCTCATAACCGTCCGGTCGTTGGTTCGAGTCCAACAAGGTCCATCTTTGCGAGCGTAGTTCAACGGTAGAACGGTTGCTTTATTTTCCCTCGATTAAATAACTCAAACTACTATTCAGATGCAGGTTCGACCCCTGCCGCTCGCATTAAAATAAAGAAAGAAGGCAATACTATGCATCAAGATATTTCAAGGTACGAACTAATAGAAGATATTATCAGTGACTTAACAGCCTTTGTAAAATCTGACGCCATTCTCTACCTATCAAAAGATAGCTATTCCGAAGCAGAATACGACCGTATGCTTAAAGGAATTAAAGACGATTTGGTGACACGCTTCAAGCAAAGAGAGGAATAGTAAAATTTTGCCAGTCAAGCCAATTGAATCATTTCAGTTGGCATCTTGCGAGCGTAGTTCAGCGGTAGAACATTGTTCCAAGTCTTGAAGCCCATTCTTTCTTGGACTACTATGCAGGTCCAACTCCTGCCGCTCGCTTATATCGTCTCTCCCCCAAAATAGAAACGAGGTAATGAATATGGGGAAAATATATACAGACGTTTATAATATCAAGCACGACAATTGTAAAATTGTCAATACTCTACATTCTTTTCAACGTATTTTTATTATCGAAGATGCTCACGGCTCTAGGTTTACTTGTTTAAAGGATGACCCCCCATGCTGAATAAATCAAACACTCATTGGAAACATGCTAGTCCCAGAGACGCGCCCGAAGAGTATGCTGTACCTTACAGCAAGCGAAATTAATTTTTACATCTAAAATAGTGAGACATCAGATAACAAGTTGGTGTCCCCTTATGCGAGCGTAGTTCAATGGCAGAACACTATGCCCCTTCTCTCTCACTAATACTATTATGCAGGTTCGACTCCTGTCGCTCGCATTGTACGTTAATAGCAAATAATTATGGAGGCACCTATGAATATTGATATCACAAAACTATTAGATTGGGGATTGATAGTGCTATCTCTTTACTTAGTTGTAGACACACTTCTGCAAACAAATCATAACAACCCCTACAACATGTTTATAATAACCCTCAAATTAATAGTTGCCATCATCGTGGGATTGTTTGGTATGTACACAACTTTTTACAACATCTATTGAAACTTCTGTTAACATGCGAGCGTAGTTCAACGGTAGAACGATTATTTGCACACTTCTCATAGGTCTCACATCCTATATTGATGCAGGTCCGACTCCTGCCGCTCGCGTTTAAATTTTTGAATATAAAACTTAACAATTATTGGAGATGGTTAGATCGATGAATTTCAATTGGAAATATGCTCTTGTGAATAATATTGACTTTTACCCATTTTTCATAGTGCTGGCATTGGAGGAAACATATCCAAAATCAATATTTGCAGATTCACTATGGATATTGCCAGTTATCTTTATATTTTCATTAATAGCCCATTTTACTCTATATAAACCAGCTATTAAAAGTAATCCTTCACTTGATCAGAAACATTACACTTCAAGCCTAGTCTCGTGGCTGATAATGATCGTAGGAGTTATTGGAATTATATTTGCTGTTTTCTACTATCATTTTCATTATCCTTTAATGTGGATTGCTTTGTTGGCATTAGTTCTTTTAAGAGATACATTCGCTAATAACGACCTGTAAGGAGCAAAAAAGCACATCCCCTCCCGCCAAGAAGTTGGATGTGCTTGCACCAGAATACATTAATCATGTACCCCTTTTGTATACTCTATTTTACTGAAAGAAGGTGTTGCTTGCAATATTTTTTCCAATAATTTGGCCCCTCGCATAGTCAATATGGAGGAAAAAATAAAATGAAAATTACACATAAAATAATTGGTAGCAAACGGGTATATGACGTTCGTGGCTACCTTGGAAAGTATACTGATATTAACGGTAACACCAAAACTAAAACCTATCACCACGGGGGCTTTAGTAGTAGTAAGGCTGCTAAGTTAGCGTTTGATCGCGCCAAAGTTGAATTTAATCAGCGTAAAAACAATCCAGCTGCTATTATGGATAATCCTACTTTCGATGAAGTTTACGAAGTATGGCTAAAGACTTACAAGCTAGGCGTAAAAGAAAGTACTTTGAATCGCGTTGAAGGCATCTTTAAGCACCATATAATGCCTTCTTTCGGTGGCATGAGGATTAATACGATTACATGGCAAAAGTGCCAAGAAGAAGCTTTAAAGTGGCGTGAGAGTGTTAAGCAGTTCAATAAGCTATCCCAATATGCAGCACTAGTTTTCCGGACAGCTCAAAAAATGGGCGTTATTACTACCAACCCAATGAAATTAGTTGACGTCCCAAAAGTTCCCGTTGACTATTCAAAGGATAAAGCAGCTGATAATTTTTGGACTGCTGAGCAATTGGCTACATTTCTATCAGTTGTTGATGCTACCGACGGACACAGAACACAACCACGGTATGACCGTAGTGCACTGTTTTATTTACTTGCTACCACAGGTATGCGGAAAGGTGAAGCACTTGCGTTAACATGGTCGGATATTGATTTTAAGAATGGGATGGTAACAATCAGTAAAACTATCTCTCGTTCAATTGATAACCATCAGATAATATCAACACCCAAAACTAGAAATGCCTACCGCACACTCTCACTGGATAGCTCAACAATCGACCGACTTAAAAAGTATCGCAAGTCGTTAGTAGCCATCCCGCGGGCTAAAGATCTTATCTTTACCAACAAGAAAGGCCAAATCATGTCAGTGATGACACCCAACCATTGGCTCGAGGCCTTGATAGGTGAAACGGACTTACCCACAATCACAGTCCACGGGTTACGTCACACGTTTGCATCAATTCAAGTTGCAAATAATATCAACGTCAAAGCACTACAAATGCAAATGGGTCATAGTGATATTAAAATTACGCTCAATATTTATGCTCATCTATCCCAACAGGAACTGTCTGCACAGGTCTACGATATGAGTAAAATACTGGCTCAATAATCAAAATCTGGTATCGTTTCTGGTATCGCTTTTGTCAAAATAGTATCGTTTTTGTTCCGTTTTATTCCGTATTATTCACTATCATGTATAAAAGAAAAGCCGGTATATCAACGATTAATCGTATCAATACCGACTATTCTGCATAAAAAATGCGGCCAAGAAGATTCGAACTTCCACCGGGTTAACCCCGACAAGATCCTTAATCTTGCGCGTCTGCCAATTCCGCCATGGCCGCATCACAACTCACAAAAAATATAATAACAAAATTTTGTGAGTCTGACAAGCTTATTTTAAGATTTTTGTACTTTTACTCCGGTTGCGTCCATCGGCAATAAGAATAATTGCCCGGTCAATCGGTCATCCTGGCTTAATTTGGTCTGTAAGGTGGCGAGCTGACCGTAGTCGCCTAATGTGATCACGGTCGGACCGGCACCACTTAGATACGTTCCCGTCAACCCGAGTGCATGCGCCTGTTCGCGCACCAGTTGTAGTGCTGGCACGAGCTTAGCGCGGTATTGCTCGTGGAATTGGTCTTGCTCTAACAGCGGCAAGGCTACCTCCCAATTTTGCGTCGCTAAGGCTGCGACTAGCGTATTTGCCACGCTGCTGCCCGCTACCGCCTGATGATAATCTAATTCGGCTGGTAACGCTTGGCGACTGGCGCTAGTCAGTAGGGGTTCGTTGGGCACGTAAACGCTGGCAAACAGGGTCGGCAATGGTAATTTGACGGCGCGCACTTGTTCGCCCACATAGGTTGCCACTACCAGGCCGCCTAAGAGCGCTGGCGCCACGTTGTCAGGATGGCCCTCTAACTGGGTCGCCACTGCCAATAACTCGGCTGAGGAGCGCGTTACCCCCGTCAATTCATTCGCTAAAACGAGGCCTGCAACAATCGCGGTCGAGCTGCTCCCTAGTCCGCGCGCAAGCGGAATCTTGGACGCCATCTGTAAGTGCTGCGGGTGCAAGTCTGGGACCAAGTGCAACGCAGTTTTAATAATCAGATTACGTTCATCCGTCGGAACATCCGCCCCAAATGGGTGATCGATCTGCCAGTGATCACTCGGCTGCAAGACTTGTAACGTCAGCTGCATGTCGAGCGCCAAGCCGATTGAATCAAACCCGGGTCCGAGATTAGCAGAAGTTGCTGGAACAGAAATGGTTAACATCAACTCACCTACGCATTCTTCAAAACTTTGTAGCTTGCCAACAGTTGCATATTATCCTGTTCACCGATTTCACGGGTGATATCTGCCAACTGTTGGTCGTTCATCTCATGAGTGATGATAACGACCCGGGCATTGCCGTCGCCGAGTTGATTTTGGATAATCCGACTGAACGACACTTCTGCACGCGTCATGATTGCCGTCAACTTCATCATCATCCCAGGAACGTCACGCATCTTCAACGCAATGAAGTGTGGATAAACGACATCTTCTGGCGTCGCCAAGACCGTTTCTTGCCGATAGGAGTTAAACGTATTCCCGGTCGTATCCAGCGCGATGTTTTTCGCCACGGTCGTAATATCACTCAACACACTGTTAGCAGTCGGTAATTCACCAGCACCAGGGCCGTAAAACATCGTATTACCAACTGCAGTCCCCGTTACCATCACGGCATTGTTCTCATTTTGAACCGTCGCTAATGGGTGCTGATCCGAGACGAGCACCGGCCCGACTGACACGGCGATGCGGTCATCGACTTCTTCCGCAATACCGAGTAGCTTGATCGTATAGCCGAGTTGATGGGCTTCTGCAATATCTTCCGGACTGATTTTGGTAATCCCTTGGACCTTGACGTGGTCTAAGGACAGGCTCATGCCAAACGCAAACTGGGTCAAAATAATCATCTTGTAGGCCGCATCTAGTCCTTCGACATCATTGGTGGGGTCGCTTTCCGCAAAACCCAAGTCCTGAGCAGAACTCAAGGCTTGGTCGTATGACCAGTGTTTGGTCAACATCTGCGTCATGATGTAGTTCGTCGTCCCGTTGACGATGCCCATCACCCGCTGAATGCGGTCGGCAGCAAAACTATTGTCGATCGTCCGCAAGATTGGAATCCCACCAGCAACACTCGCTTCATAAAAGAGGTCACGATGGTTCTCACGCGCGATTTGAACTAATTCACGCCCGTACTGGGCAATCAAGTCCTTATTGGCCGTTACCACGTGTTTGCCCGCTTGCAGCGCTTGTGTGATGTATTCCTTCGCCGGATGAATCGAGCCCATGACTTCGACCATGATTTGAATGGACGGATCATCAAGGACGGTGGCGATTTGGTCGGTCAACTGCACGTCCCCCAAATCAACTTGTTCGTGCTTTTTCAAGTTGTGGACAACCACGCAGGCCAGTTCGAGTTTGCGACCGGTGATTTCCGAAATCTTCTCCTGATGCGCTTGAAGCATTTTAACAACGCCGGTGCCGACTGTCCCTAGTCCGACCACACCAATTTTAATCGTTTCCATCTTAATCCCTCCATATCAATAGTTAAGCTAATTCTATCGGAAGCGTACCGCTTTAGCAAACCTTTTCAACGAATTTAAGCGGTCCGCGACAACGGCCGCAACGATAGCGGTCCGTATTCATCCGCCGTTTACGTGGATAGGTCTGCCCACAATCCTGACACTTGTATAGGTAACGATACGGTTGTACCTTGGGATGCTTGGGTGCCGGCGCATACCGTGAGCCGCCCACTTGAGCTAACAGCTGTTTAAACGCGGGATCTCGATGCTGATATCCACGGTGACTCAGGTGCAAGTGGTAATGACACAACTCGTGTTTGATGACCCCAATCAGCGTCGCTTCACCAAAATCCGTCAGCATCTTCGGGTTGATGTCAATGTCGTGTGAGGCCAACTGGTAGCGACCACCCGTCGTCCGTAAGCGTGCGTTAAAATAAGCCCGGTGGCGAAACGGCCGGTGAAAATCCTGCTGTGAAATCGTCATGACGAGTTGTTGGAGTTCTGAATCAGTCATTAGCAGGTTCACTTGGGGCAATCATCGTCAAAGCGATGCGTTGTCGCTGTTCATCGACGGTCTCGACCCAAACCGTCACAATATCGCCGACAGCAACGGCCTGACGTGGATCCTTCAGGAACTTGTCCGTCAGCTTGGAAACGTGGACCAACCCATCTTGTTTGACACCAATATCTACAAACGCGCCAAAATCGACGACGTTGCGGACCGTTCCTTGCAACTGCATTCCTGGTCGTAAATCACTCATCTTCAGTACGTCTTGCCGTAATAGTGGTGCCGGCATCGTATCACGAACGTCGCGACCTGGTTTTTGGAGGCTACTGATAATATCTTTCAGCGTCAATTCACCCACACCGGTCGTGGTTGCCAGTTGCGTCAAGTCAAGCCGATTCAGCTGTTGGGCTTTCGCCGTTCCAACATCAGTCGTCTTTAACCCAGCCGCAGCTAGCAGGGCCTTAGCAGCCGGATAACTTTCCGGATGAATATCGGTGTTATCGAAAACGTTCTTGCCATCGATGATTCGTAAGAACCCCACGGACTGTTCGTACGCCTTAGGTCCAAGGCGCGGCACTTTCTTCAATTGCGGCCGACTGGTAAACTCACCGTTCTCATCGCGATAAGCAATCACATTCTGGGCAATCGTACTGGACAGCCCTGAAATATGGGTCAATAGCTCTGAACTAGCCGTATTCAGATTAACCCCGACCTGGTTGACTGCCGTTTCAATCACGGTATCCAGCTGGGCCGTCAACGCCTTTTGGGGCACATCGTGTTGATACTGGCCCACGCCGACGGATTTCGGGTCGATCTTAATCAATTCTGCTAACGGATCTTGCAGCCGACGCCCAATACTGATAGCACTCCGTTGTTCAACGTGCAATTCTGGGAATTCAGCCCGCGCCTTGGCACTCGCTGAATAAACGGAAGCACCGGCTTCGTTCACGATCACGTAGTAGACTGGCCGCGAAAGCGTCTTTAAGACTTGGGCGACAAATTCTTCGGATTCACGTGAAGCGGTCCCGTTCCCAATCGCAATCATTTCGACTTGATACTTTTCGAGGAAGGCCTTAAATTCGCCAGCCGCTGCTTCTCGTTTGGCCGTTGGCGCTGGCTTATGGGGATAAATCACAAGTTTGTCCAAGAACTTCCCGTTGGCATCCATGACCGCTAATTTGCAGCCGGTCCGGTAAGCCGGATCAAACCCAAGAACGACGCGGCCCTTTAACGGCGCCTGCATCAGTAAATGATACAGATTATCGCCAAAGACTTTGATAGCCTGTTCGTCGGCGATCGCACTGAGTTCATTGCGCAACTCACGTTCGATGGCTGGTCCAATGAACCGTTTGTAAGCATCCTGGTACGCCGCTTCTATCAACTCGACAGCTGGCCCTTGGTGTTGCCCGACGAAGCGGAAATGACAGTAACGGTCGATACCGGCCCGGTCCACGTCAATACTGACCTTCAGCACCTTTTCAGACTCACCACGATTGATGGCGAGAACTCGATACGGCACCATCTGCTTAATGCGACTGCTGAAATCATAATATTGTTGATAGACACCCTGTTCGTCCAGCGCTTCCGCCTTAGGTTTGACCTTCACGACAACGGAGCCCCGATCCCGAGTATAGTTCCGCACCCAGTTACGTAAACTAGCGTTATCACCGAAAGCTTCCGCCAATATTTCGTGAGCACCTGCCAATGCAGCATCCACATCCGCCACCTCTTGGTCAGGGTTAACGAACTGTGCGGCGTGGGCTTCAATGCCACTCGCTGGAAAACGCAACAACCATGCGGCTAACGGCTCTAGCCCAGCATCTTTGGCAATCGTTGCCTTCGTCCGCCGTTTTTGTTTATACGGCAAATACAAATCTTCGACATCCTGCAGCTTATCGGCCTTCTCGATGGCCTGTTTTAAAGCGGGCGTCAAGTGATTCTGCTCAGCAATCAGCTTCATGACGTCGGCCTTGCGACTCTCTAAATTAGCGAGCCGGTCGTAATTTTCCTTGATTTCCCGAATTTCAACTTCATCTAAATTGCCGGTGCGTTCCTTCCGATACCGGGCAATGAATGGGACCGTATTGCCTTCATCCATGAGGCCTAACACCGCTTTGATTTGTTGCGATTTAAACTTCGTTAGCGCGCGGTTCACTAACGTTAAAATCTGATTATCCATTATTTCACCCAATCTTTTAATCTCATCACCGGGATGGCAGGTCGTCACCACTAATTTCGGTTAACAACCTAGATAGCCATCACGACTAACAGCCACCAACCTTGAACGACTGCGGTTCGACTTGTCTCAGCCGATAACCAGTCGCAACCTTCCAGCCGATTTTGCCATCCGATGTTCTATTATATTATACGCGTTTTAGTCCGATTTTCCGCGTCCCCACCGCCAAAAACAATTGATGGTGGACTTAAAAATTGTCGGACCAAAAAAGCACCTAGACCAACTTAGGTCCAGATACTTCATAAGCAACGCCACTTAGCGAAGCGCCCAAAAACGCCCAGCAACGGCGGACCGTTACTGAGCGTTTAACGACGTGATTAATTTTTAATCGTCCAAAGGCGTACTACCCAACTAGCTTACATCACAGTCGACATAATGCGTTGGACGTTGTTCGAAATCCGGCCCATTTCAGTTTCCTGGTCACTTTCCGCTTGGTTGAAAGCAGCGACATCAATGGTCTGATTTTCGAGGTCCATGCTAGCCGTCATGGCCGCGCACGCCTTGGTATAAGCTTCATAGGCGTTGATCAAATTACGGTGCCGACCAATCAAGCGCGCCGGAACACCGACCTTTTTCAATTGGGCCAAATTCTGTTCGTACTGTTCCGTGCCGTCACTGAATTCCAATTGAATATCACTGAACTCAGCGGGAACCATTTCAGCGACCGCGTCGTCATCAATAGCTTTGCGGAGTTTTTCAAACGAAGGATTCAATTCTTCCCCCATCTTTTCCGTACTTTCGATGATCTTTGATAGAACCGGCATATACGTTTGAACCGTTGCTTTTTTCATGGTTAGAACTCTTTTCTATTAATTAGTTAGTCTCATTCTACGCCAATTGTGCGGATTAGGCGCGCCGCATGTGCCGACGTTGGAAGAACTTAACAATTTCAACGATGATCACCATTGAAAGTGCGGCGGCAGCGACGATCCCCCATTGGTAAGCGTCCAAGTGGGTCACGTGGAATAAGCCGTTCAACCCAGGAACAACGATCGTGATTGCCAACATGACAAAGGCGATTAGAATAGACCAGTTGAAGAACTTATTGCGGAACAGACCGACCGTAAAGAGTGATTCGTGAATCGACTTCGAGTTGAAGGCGTGGAACAATTGAATCAATCCTAAGGTTGCGAAGGCCATCGTTAAGGCATCCGCGTGGGCCAAACTAGCACTTGCATGAACAGGGTACGTTAACGCCATCCAGTAAACAAATAGCGTGATTCCACCTTCGAGCAGCCCCTGGTAGATGATACTACTGAAGACCCCGCCGGAGAAGAAGTTCGAATTACGGCCCCGTGGCTTGTGCTGCATAATGTTCTTTTCAGTTGGTTCGACCCCTAACGCAATCGCTGGCAAGGTATCAGTAACCAAGTTGATCCACAAGATGTGGACTGGCGCTAAAATCTGCCAACCAAGCATCGTCATGACGAACAGTGTTAAGACTTCACCTAAGTTAGCCGACAAGAGGTATTGGATGGCCTTTTGAATGTTAGCAAAGACTTTCCGTCCTTCTTCAACGGCCACCACGATCGTCGCGAAGTTGTCATCCGCCAAGACCATATCACTGGCCCCTTTGGAAACTTCAGTCCCGGTGATACCCATCCCGATACCGATATCAGCGGCTTTCAAGGCGGGCGCATCGTTGACCCCGTCACCTGTCATGGCAACGACTTTCCCACGTTTTTGCCAAGCATTCACGATTCGGACCTTATGCTCTGGCGCCACTCGGGCGTATACGGAATAGTCCCCAACTTTTTTACCAAATTCATCATCGCTCATGGCGTCCAACTCTGCCCCAGTAATCACGGCATCGTCTTCGCCCTCGTCGATGATTCCTAAACGAACCGCAATCGCTTCAGCCGTGTCCCGGTGGTCACCCGTAATCATTAATGGGCGAATCCCCGCAGACTTAGCTTCGGCAACTGCTTGTTCAACTTCTGGCCGTTCAGGGTCGATCATCCCGACCATCCCGGCAAAAATCAAGTCATTTTCGAGCGTGTCACTATTGACGGTAGCAGGCACTGACGTCACAATTTTGTAAGCAAATGCGAGCACTCGTAAGGCTTGCGTTGCTAATTCGTGGTTAACACTTAAAATCTGGTCACGACTGGTCTTAGTTAACGGTTCAACTTCGCCATTCGTTTCGACCTGCGTCACCCGTTTGAGCAATTCATCCGGCGCACCCTTAACAGCGACTAAGAAGCGGCCGTCTTCCAGCGGATGAACCGTCGACATCAACTTCCGTTCTGAATCGAACGGTACTTCGTTGACCCGCGGACGTTGTTCTAATAACTGGTCGACTGGGTAGTTCTGATCCAAGTTGTATTGAATCAAAGCCGTTTCGGTCGGGTCACCAGCTAAGCCATCCGACATAATCTTCGTATCATTACTTAAAATCATCACTTGTGCTAAGTGACTATCAAGCGGTAATTCGGTCGTGCGGGCATCGACTAATTCCTGGTTGAGGACTAACTTTTCAACCGTCATCTTATTTTGTGTCAACGTCCCGGTCTTATCGGAAGCAATAATATCAGTACTACCAAGCGTTTCAACCGCTGGCAACTTACGAACTAAGGCGTGGCGTTTGGCCATCCGTTGCGTTCCTAAAGCCAATGTAATCGTCACGATTGCGGGTAGTCCTTCTGGAATGGCCGCCACCGCTAACGAAATCGCCGTGAGCAGCATGTTGATCAGGCTCTCTTGGCCCCGCAACATTCCAATCCCGAAGACGACAGCCGCGATAACCAGAATCAAGATGGTCAACGACTTCCCTAATTGGGTCAAGTTGGCTTGCAGTGGCGTCGTCGTTTCATCAGCGGCTTCAATCATGCCGGCGATCCGACCAACTTCAGTCTGCATCCCAGTAGCAACCACGATCCCCATTGCACGACCATAGGTGACATTACTGTTCATATAGGCCATGTTCAACCGGTCACCGATTGGCAATTCACCATCAGCCACCATTTCAGCCTGTTTTTCAACCGGAACGGATTCCCCGGTCAGTGCGGATTCCTCCACCTTGAGAGACGCGCTTTCAATCAATCGCAAATCAGCTGGAACGATGTCACCGGCTTCCAAGGAAACGATATCGCCAGGAACCAACGCATCACTCTTGACCGTTTGTAACTGACCATCACGTAACACCGTGGCATCCGGCGCCGACATCTCCTTCAACGCGTTGATGGCCTCTTCTGCCTTGGATTCTTGGAAAACCCCAAAAATCGCGTTCAAAACGACCACTAACAGGATGATGACCGCATCAACGGCTTCCCCGGTAAACGCGGCGATTAAAGCAGCCACTAACAACACGATAATCATGAAGTCCTTGAATTGGGCGATGAATTTTTGTAGCAGGGACGTGGTCTTCTGCTGGTTCAACGCATTCGGACCATATTGTTCCAGCCGTTGGGCAGCGGCGCTTTGCTGCAACCCATGTTCATCAGTTTCTAACTCCTGATATATGGCTGGCAATGACTGTTGATACTTAGGTTTTGTACTCATCTTATGCTCCTTTTCTGGCATCCGAGCCCCACTTCCTAAATGTTCTCCAGATAGAAAATGAGACTCATGTATGCACGCAAAATTGTGTGGACATACATAAGTCTCACTATTTAAGACAATACCGGATTGGCTTCTTGCTGACGATATTGCCGCAGAATGACTCTGCTAGTTACTCCCTTATGATTGTAACGTAAGAATAACAGATTCTATGGGGGCTGTCTAGCAAAATAATTGCTTGAACGATCAATAACACGATTTCAACTCCTGCGCACTTTATACCGTCAACGCCGTGATAACTTATGATGTTCCTGTTCTAGTACAGTCAAATGTTCACTTATTTTGTTAACCTCAATTTTAATACTTATATTAGCCCAAAGCCACGAAAACGGTATCAAACGATGGATAAAACGGCTGTGAGCGCTTATGGTCCAAGTTCCGTTATGACGCGTGTGAGAGTCGATGTCATGGCTCATGATTGAAACGTGCCAGTTAGTTGGTGTAATGTTCGTCAGCATTTGCGCATCCTACTCCGACTTCCGGGGCCGGCTGACAATTGCTGGAACGTAAGCCGACATCGATTTGAACTCACGCAGAAACCCACTGCGCAATTTCAAATACGAGTCTTATTCTAAGCCGGAAGCAGCCCACTTCCGACTAAGAATAATTTGGCTACTGAGCATTGTCCGGCGGGCCGGACAGTCGGGAACCCGCTCGAATGGCTGATAAACGGCCACCTATTTGGGTGCAATTGACCACTGAATGTTGGAAGACCGGCCTTTCAGGCAAACTTTAAAGTGGTATCGTTGATACTTTACGACATTTAAGTACTGAGAAGATTGCTAAAATATGATTCATTAATTTCAACGGACACTAGTCTTGAATTTAATCGATAAAATTCTCTTCGTTTAGAATTCACGGTTTTATTATCTTAGGCAACATAGAAAGGTATGGAAAGTCCAGTGAACCCGATGATTTGAAGACCTAAAGACTAGGGAAAAAGTTTAGCTATCATTATGAACAAGTCTGACAGTTGAAGGTCAAAACGACTGTTTACTGCAAATCAGCGGACATTTCATTAAAAAGCTGGGTACACCCATGTCTGCCTTTCGAATACTGTCCCGGCTGGAAGGTATTTGGGGCAAGGCCCAGTGGTGAAATTTCACTTAGCAAGTGTTTTGTGCTTGGTTAGTGAAAGACCAGTATTTAAGACGTGGTTTGTCGGCTTAAATCTGCGTCCATCACGTTCCGGCCATTGCCCAGAATGCCTGGAAGCCGGACTAGGACGCAACTACAACAGAAAGTTTACGGTAACTCGCACTGCTTCCAGCGGGTCTAAGCTGGCTGCATTTGAACTTAAGAACCAGCACGTTTCAAAAGGCATCTGCGTTTGCTTACAATAGACCACGTTTCAGTTCCAACGCTAATAAATAAACCTGTGATATAGCTGGTTTTAACACAAACAACGCTAAAAAACGAGATTCGCATGGGCCGCTTCAAAAGGCTCATCCGAATCTCGTTTTTAACTAATGGTTTGAATCTCAATTGTCATAATCAGACGGACTGGGGTTACTTCCAGAAATCGTCAAATACCGTAATGGCTGCGTGCCGCTTGTGAGCCGTCTTCAAGTACCAGGCTTCGATCTTTTCTGCAGCCGCGTCACTGATGGTCCGCCCTTCAAGGTAATCGTCGATGTCATCATAACGGACGCCAAGTGCGACTTCATCAGGTAAGGCTGGCCGGTCTTCTTCCAGGTCAGCGGTTGGGACCTTGTCATACAAGTGCTTAGGTGCATTCAGGGCTGCTAGTAACTGCTTCCCCTGACGCTTGTTGAGCCGCCATAGTGGCACCACGTCGGCACCCCCGTCACCGTATTTGGTATAAAAACCAGTCACAGCTTCGGCAGCGTGGTCAGTTCCGACCACCGCCCCGTGCATCTCGCCTGCAATCCCATATTGAACAATCATCCGTTGACGGGCTTTAATATTACCCTTATTGAAATCATGAATGGTCAGTTGGTTGGCTTCAAGTGCCGTGACCATCGCATCCGTTGCCGGTTGAATATCAACACGATCCGTCACGTCGGCTTGCATGAAATCAATCGCTGCCATCGCATCCGCTTCATCCGCTTGATTGCCGTATGGTAACCGGACGGCGATGAATTGGTAACTGTCATCGCCCGTCTCTTGGCGCATTTCGGTGATTGCCATTTGCGTTAATTTACCAGCTAAGTTCGAGTCTTGCCCGCCTGAAATGCCGAGGACGTAACTCTTCAAAAACGTGTTTTTCTTGAGGTAGGCTTTTAAAAAGTCCACACTCCGCCGAATTTCGGTTTCTGGATCAATCGTTGGTGCTACATGTAACGCTTTGATAATTTCAGCTTGTAATGCCCGCATTAGTAGGCTCCTTCCTCATCTTTGTGGTTAACATAGTCTCTAACTGTATTAATAATATTCATTTTATGGTCATACAGCTTCTGTGACAAGTCGACTGGGTAATCCTGAGGGTTCAGGTCACGCTTGTACTCATCCCACAAGGCATCCAGACTTTCAAACGAATACTGACGAATTTCATCCAAGGTCGGCAGTTGATAGACTTGTTGGCCCCGGTCGTAAATTGGCACGAGTAATGGCCGCGCGTCAAAGTCACTGACCGTTTTGTTGATATACGTGTAACTTGGATGGAACATGTAAATCGACTCTTCGTTACGAGGATCTTCGTCATACAAGGTCACGTAATCGCCTTCAGACTTGCCATCCGCACGTTTCGTAATCCGCCACACCTGCTTTTGGCCCGGCGTTGAAACTTTTTCCGCGTTATTCGACAGTTTGATCGTATCGACCATCTGGTGGTGGTCATTTTCAATCGAAACCATCTTGTAGACGGCCCCCAGCGCTGGTTGGTCAAACGCCGTGATGAGCTTGGTCCCGACACCCCAGACACTGATTTTGGCGCCTTGCATCTTCAAGTTTTGAATCGTCTTTTCGTCTAAATCGTTCGAGGCATAAATCTTGGCATCTGGGAAACCAGCTTCGTCCAGCTGTTCTCGCACCCGTTTAGACAAGTACGCCATATCACCACTATCAATGCGGACGCCTTGGAAATTGATCTTGTCGCCCATTTCCTTGGCCACCCGAATCGCACTTGGCACCCCGCTACGTAACGTATCGTACGTATCGACTAAGAAGACACAGTTGTGGTGTGTTTCGGCGTAGGCTTTGAACGCTTCATAATCATTTCGATAAGTCTGCACGAGCGCGTGTGCGTGCGTCCCGCTGATTGGAATACCAAAAATTTTGCCGGCCCGCACGTTACTCGTGGCATCAAAGCCACCGATGTAAGCGGCCCGGGTGCCCCAAATCGCCGCGTCGAATTCTTGGGCACGCCGCGTCCCAAATTCTAGCAAGCCGTCTTCACCAACGACCGACTTGATACGCGCTGCTTTCGTCGCGATCAACGTCTGATAATTGATAATATTTAATAACGCCGTTTCAATCAATTGGCAGGTTGCCAGTGGCCCTTCGACTTGTAATAGCGGTTCGTTGTTGAAGACTAGGTCCCCTTCACGAACGGCCCGAATCGTGGCATCAAATTTAAAATTCTTTAAATAATCTAAAAAGCCATCTGAATAACCGCCGAGTTCGCGTAAGTACGCGATGTCGGTTGCCGTAAAATGTAAATGATTGATATAATTAACTACTCGTTCCAGACCCGCAAACACCGCGTAACCATTTTGGAACGGCATCTTACGGAAGAACACTTCAAACACCGCATGCTTGTTATGAATTCCTTGTTCCCAGTAGGTTTGGATCATATTGATCTGATAAGCATCCGTATGCAAGGTGAAACTATCATCCGGATAGATTTGCGTCATGAGTATAATTCTCCATTTCGTAGGTAATAACCGTATTTACAGTAAGTTAAGCTTATTTTAGCATTTTTTATAAAAGGAATGCGCTTAAGTACTCAAAAAGTTGCAGAATTCCGTGATTTACCTATACTTTAATTATGATTAGAAAGCGAGGTTCCTTATGTCAGCACCTTTTGACACGGTTGCCATCTTAAACGTCCCGTTTATCAAGACAACTAACGCTGGCTTCGTCCAGCAACTCCAAACGGATATTTTGGCCCACCATAACCGGTTCGTGGTGACCGCCAATCCTGAAATTCTGATGTATGCCCGTGAACATCCTGATTATCAGCACGTGCTCACCCAAGCCGATTATATTACGCCCGACGGCATCGGTGTCATCCAGGGCGCTCAGATTCTGGGCACGCCATTACCAGAGCGGATTACCGGCTACGATACGCTATTAACGTTGTTGAAATGGGGTGGCCAACAACACCAACGCATCTTTTTATTAGGTGCCAAACCAGCCGTCTTACAACAAGTTGCAACCATCGTTCAGCGCGACTATCCCGGGATCGTTGTTGCGGGCGCACGGGATGGCTATTATGATGACGAACAGGCCGTGGTGGATGAGATTGTTGCCGCCAAACCTGACATGATTTTTGTCGCGACTGGCTTCCCCAAGCAGGAATTCTTCATTGCGCAATATCGACAACGCGTCGATGCGCTCTGGATGGGTGTTGGCGGTAGCTTCGACGTGATCGCAGGTGCGGTCAAACGCGCGCCGTTATTCTGGCAAAAGCATCATATCGAATGGCTGTACCGCTTAATTCAAGAACCAACGCGTTTCAAACGCATGCTAGTCTTGCCCCGTTACTTGCGGCTGGTCAAAAAAATCGCCCGGCAACAAGTCCACTAGTCAATCAGTCTAACTGATGAGTGGGGCATGTATTTTAAGTATCAAAATAGCTCGACTAGATTAATTTCGGGTCTATGATATTTAGTGTTGATAGATAATATCCATCAACACTATTTTTATGTACAACAAAAGGACATATCGTCCTGTGCTACAATTAAGTCGACCAAAACCAATTGAAAGCGAGT
>NZ_JAMSKY010000016.1:0-56702 GCF_023806745.1 Lactiplantibacillus sp. B652
TGAAGAACTTTCGTAGGATTGCAACGCGTTATGATAAGCTCGCTCATGTTTATCTGGCTACGGTCTACATTGCCTCAATTTGCATCTTACTTAAGTAGTTTTCAGACGGACCCTAGTGAATTATATTCTGTTAATCTTCTCAGTACTCAAATGCCAGAAAACATGATTGACACCGATTGAAAGTTTGCCTGAAGGGCCGGTCTCCTAATATTCAATGGTCAATTGCACCAAGATAGGTGGCCGTTCATCCGCCATTCGAGCGGCTTCCCGACTGGCCGGCCCGCCGGACAATGCTCAAGGGCGAAGTTCTTCTTGTCCGGGTGGTATTCCCGGGCTAGAAGAAGACTCGCATTTGAAATTGCGCAGTGGGTTTCTGCGTGAGTTCAAATCGATGTCCGCCCTGTTCCAGCGTTGTCAGCCAGCCCCGGAAGGCGGACTAGGACGCGCATCGGTTGACGAACAAGAATCCACTAAGTAAGTGGGCTTTGACACCGTCGCTGGCCCTCGCTATACTAAAGTTTGAAGTGAGGGATGACAGTTGAAAAATCATGAAGTGTTAGATTTGATTCAAGAGATTACCCGTAATGACGGGACAACTTACATGGAAATTGGCAATATGTTGATGAATGGTCGTGCCGAACTAGCTGCTGAACGGGGATTTATTAAGCAGGTCCGAATCTTGCAGTTGAATATTCCACATTCGACCCACGTGGTGAAATATGAGCAGTACATTAACGAAACCTTTACAATCCCGGATGAGAGTATGGATCATTGGGAAGAATGGACGAAGACACCGGAAATGCAAGAAGAAGTCGATATGATTTTGAAAGAAAACCATATTGGTTAAACGAAACACACCATCGTTCAGTGCATTACTGGTAGCAATTTAAGGGCATTATGATGGGTGACAGCGTGTTGAATGAGTCGCTTCAAACGCTGCGTTACAGGACATTCAACAACTCGATGCTAATTTAAATCAGAACCTAAGGAGAGTCGCCACAAGCAGACAGCGTTATGCTTGTGACGACTTTTTTGGGTGCCGTTGGGCGGGGAAAATAACTTACAAATCAAAAAATCCGTGGTATTATCGTTAAGCGTGCATAGGAGGGTGAGCCGTGACCGAATCATTATTACAATTTATTCAGAATCATTTTCAGACGCGTTTTCGGTTTCGCAACGGCTTTGAATCACGGTTGACCGTTCAAATTTTGACACGGCTAATCAGTGAGCATTCGGAAAGCTTATTATTAACACGACCAGAAATCGAGCATTTGGCGGGGTGTTCCCTAGATGCGCCAGAACGCGGCGCGAGTACTTCCCGAAGAGTGAAATGACGTTGTTAGAAACGGCGTTAGACGAGTTGACAACGCTCAGTGTCATGATAGTTCAAGACCAGGGACGGACACGTTATCCGTTGTTTCGGAGTGTCCAACTTGACCAAGTTTGTCAGCGCATCGTTTTTAATTTGAATTTAGACGTTTTACCCCAATTAACCAGTTGGGCCCAAGAACTTCAGCAAGAACAGGAGCGATATTAAGTGGCAAAAAGTGTGATTGAAACCTTACAAGACCACCGGACTCGGCGGCTGTTCACGGATGAACCCGTCAGTGATGACCAGTTAGCCGAAATTATCACGATGGCACAACGGATGCCGACCAGTCAGTATTTACAAGCGTATAGCTTGATTGAAATTACCAAACCAGCATTGCGGCAGCAATTAGCTGAGATTACCACGATGCCAACGGTCGGCGAACATGGCCGACTATTCGTGGTATTAGCAGACCAGCACCGTAACGTTCAGTTGGCACCGGGCGCAACTACGCGCCAAGCGCTCAGTGAGTTTGATCGGTTCGTCGGCAGTATTGAAGATGCCACGCTGATGACCGCGGCGATGGTGATGGTGGCCGAAAGTCTTGGACTAGGGACGGTCGTGCTGGGGTCAATCAACAATGATACGCAAGCGGTCATTGACGCGTTGAAGCTGCCCGACTTGACCCTGCCAGTATTTGGCTTGCAGCTGGGACATCCGGCTGACGTGCCAGAAGTGAAGCCCCGGCTAGGTCTTTCAGCAGTATTGTTTAAGGATCAATATGCAGAACCGACCACGTATCAAGAAGAGTTGACTCGTTTTGATGGCGTGTTGAATCAGTATTACCAACATCGTAGCAGTCATGCTCGGACCGAACATTTAGCCCACATGACGGCCGAAGCGACCCATTCAGCGGCCAAACGTCGGGAATTCTTGAATATTGCGCGTCGACAGGGGTTCTTGCCGGAACTAGATCACTAGTTAACGGGGGCAACTTGTTGCGACTAAGCGATATGAATCAGTATTGAATAGACTATAAATTAAGCGTTTGAAAGCCACGTCATCGAAGTTGAATCGATGGCGTGGCTTTTTGGCATGCTGTATGAGCACTGAGAGGAAGCGGCAGAGACGATGGCGTTTATTGGCGAAGCTTTCCAGGCTGATGATGAATGACTTCGATGATCTTGTGACAACTAATAACATCGACGAATAAGTTTTTAAGTTAAAATAAAATTAGTTATTCAAAAAACTCTCATTGTATTATAATTTAAAGCAAGCGTGATTCTGCCAATTCAAACTGATGCTTGTTTTAGCGTTTCAGACGCGAACCAGTTTCAACCGGCATAACTGTCCGTTGTGAGCAAACGCTATTGGTGCAATAGTCAATTGGCAGTATCCGGCAAATATAATCATTTTTGAGAGGGGGAATGACGATTGATCAATCCAAATTTTAGTAAGCTGGTCTTTGGGCGGGCCATCGGTAATGCCGGCGATAGTATTTACATGATTGCGATGAACTGGTTTATTCTCAAACTAACCGATAGTGCCTTGTGGATTGGCATCATGAACGCAGCCATTGTGTTGCCAGGCATTCTATTGTTTTTATTTGGGAGTACGATCGACAGGCATTCCAAGCGTCGATTGCTGGTGGCCGTTGAGTTCTCACAATTAGTGGTCGTCGTATTATTGATTGTGGCGTTGCTGGCGCACGTTAAGTTAGCGGGCGTCTACGTCATTTTGGTCTTCATCGCGGCGTTGTTCGGCTCCTTAGCCTATCCCATTCAAGACGCCTTGGTGCCATTGATTGTCAAAAAGGATGAACTGGTCCAGGCACAGGAATACATGTCGATTGCTTACAAGGGGACCGACTATGTGTTTAACGCGTTGTCGGGGTTCTTGATTGGGTTGTTGTCAGTACTTGGAATCCTCATTGCGGATGCAGTCACCTTCGTCGTGACGGTCCTGACGTTTAATCGAATCAAGGTGCACGAGCCGCACCACCAAACTGCCGAAACGTCTGAACCTTACTTTCAACAAGTACTGGTCGGCTTCAAGATCATTTCGAAAAATCGATTATTGGGCTTATTGACGTTTTCCAGTGCCGTTTTGAACTTCTTTTTCGGTGGGTTGAACACGTACGTGGTATTATTTGGCCGGCATTTTGGTGGTTCAATCTATTATGGAATTTTGGAATCAATGTCCGCAGTTGGGACGTTAGTGGGGATGACGTTGTTATACCGGAGTTTAAAACGATTGTCGGTTCGCGTTGCATATCTGATTGGCAATCTAGGTTGCACGATATTCATGTTCTTGACGGTCGTCACATTCAATCAATTTTGGGCGTTTGCGGTGGTCTATTTAGGAAGCTTTATTTTCCTAGGCTTGACCCAAGTGTATGAAACGCCAATGATTCAAGCCAGTGTGGCCGCAGATCAACTTGGTAAGGTCATGACCAGCTTTTATACCCTGGTCTCCATCACGCTCCCGTTAGGCTCAATCGCCTTTGCTTACCTAGCCGACCGCTTCGATTTACGACTCTTTCTCTTCTTATTCGGCGTATTCGACGCCGTGGTGTTCCTATTATTCGCGCTCAGCCGGTCCTTCAGGCGGGTGGATGACTTGCAATTATAATTAATTTGGCCGGTATACATATGGGGGCTGTGGTCAAATGAAAATCGGCGTTCCAACATCAGTGATTGCAATTGATGTTGGGACGCCGATTTTTGGTTAGTGTTTAAATAATTGCGCCGCTTTCACGGCTGTTTGCCAGCCCTGATAGAGGGTCGTGCGTTGTTCTTCAGACATCTGGGGCTTGAAAACGTGGCCGGCTTGGTGAATGGCTTTGATTTCAGCTAAGTCTTGCCAATAGCCGACTGCGAGCCCCGCTAAAAAGGCGGCCCCGAGCGCGGTTGTTTCTAGGTCAGCGGCCCGAATGATTTCGACGTTCGAGATGTCCGCCTGAAATTGCATCAACCAGTCATTACGGGTCGCACCGCCATCGACCATCAGTGTTGGCATGGTGATGTGGGCGTCGTGTTTCATCGTGTCGATGACGTCGCGGGATTGATAGGCCAGCGATTGGAGCGTTGCTTTGACAAAATCAGCCCGGGTCGTGCCGCGGGTCAAACCAAAGACGGCGCCACGAGTCTCAGAATCCCAGTACGGCGCGCCTAAACCAGTGAAGGCGGGGACGACATACACTTCGTCGTGACTAGTGGCTTGACGGGCTAGCGTTTCAGATTCAGGGGCCGTTTCAATCAGTTGCATGCCATCGCGGAGCCACTGAATCGCGGAACCAGCAACAAAAATCGAGCCTTCCAGGGCGTAATTGACTTCGCCGTTGAGACCGTATGCAATCGTGGTTAGGAGATTGTGGTCGGAAAGTTGCGGTTGTTGGCCGAGATTCATCACGGTGAAGGCGCCAGTGCCGTATGTATTCTTGACCATGCCGGGTTCAAACGCCATTTGACCAAATAAGGCGGCTTGCTGGTCACCGGCCATCCCACTGATTGGAATTTGGCTGCCATACAGCAAGTAATCCTTGGTTGTGCCGTAAATTTCAGAGTTAGAGCGCACCGTTGGCAACATCGCAGTTGGAATTCGCAACAGATCTAGAATCGTCTGATCCCATTGAAGGTCGTGAATGTTGAATAGCATCGTCCGACTCGCATTCGTGTAGTCGGTGACGTGCGTCGTCCCCCCAGTGAGTTTCCAGACCAACCAAGTATCGATTGTCCCAAAGAGCAGTTCGCCCTTTTCCGCACGTCGTTGGGCACCCGGAACATGGTCTAAAATCCACCGAATTTTAGTGGCCGAGAAGTAGGCGTCGGTCACCAGACCCGTGTGGCGATGAATCAGGTCCCCGTATCCGTCGGCGATGAGTTGTTCAGCCAGCGGAGCGGTTTGCCGTGACTGCCAGACGATCGCGTTGTGAATCGGGAGTCCAGTTTGTTTGTCCCAAACGACCGTCGTTTCACGTTGATTCGTGATGCCAATGGCTTTAATTTGATTGGGTTTCAGGTCAGCTGAGATAAGTACGTCCGCAATCGTTGATGAGACGGCGTTCCAGATTTCAGTCGCATTGTGTTCGACCCAGCCAGGTTGGGGAAAGTATTGTGGAAATTCACGCTGGGCCTCGGCGACCTTTTGACCGGCGTGATTGAAAATAATGGCCCGGGTACTGGTGGTCCCCTCATCGATGGCCATAATATATTGCGCAGACATAGTTGTTCCTCCAAGTTGTTGAAATCGATAACATCAAGTTTGAGTCTAGCACGCTTAAGAAAATTTGTGAATAAATATCAAAAACTTAATAAAGCCGGCAGGAGTGCCAACCTGGCTGGATTTTTGACGGCTGCACCCATACCAATCCGGATTGATGGCGTAAGGGCTACCATCGCCAATAGATTAATAAGTCGATTGTACAAGTGTTAGTAACGGTATTGAACGAAGATTAAGGAATGTTTGAAAAATAGACCAATCTGATTATAATGGGGAGTCATATCATTGAGAAATGGAGGATTCCCACCATGCAAAAACACCGATTTTATTTAAAAGGCTCGGCCGCGGAAGTCGCCTGGCTCAATCATCAAGCAGACGCTGGCTATCAACTCACCGCCATTCATGGATGTACGTACCAATTCGAAGCGACGCCAACTGCGAAGCACGTGGTCGCTGAATACTTGCCAAAGACGACCTTAGACCTGATGACCACCGTCTTCAAACCGTTCGCGACCCACGTCTTTCACGATGATTTGGCAGTGGTCTATTCCCCAGTGACACCGGAGCAACGGGTGGTCAATGATGATGCCCAGTACCGCCTAGCCGCTTATCGGCATGCGCGGGACGTCGCTCTGAATTGGCTGAATGGCTGGGTGCTCGCCATCTGGTTACTGATGAGTGCCGCAATCGTCTTGAGTTCTCAATTACAAGCCACACCGCTATTGACGCGAATCTTACTGACTAGTCTAGGCTTGGGTGCTGGCTTAATTGTCTTAGGAATCGTGATTGGTGCCCGCGCCGCATTGCGCTGCCACCGCGAAGTTTGCCGCTTGATTCAGGTGACCGGTGATGACCAAGATACCTGGAAACCAACTTTTCACGTGCTATTCAAACACCAAGCTGCGTTGCCAGATACGGAGCAGTGGGCAGACCTGGGCCAGTGGCAATTGACGATGCAAAACCAGCAGGGCGATTATTATTTTGATTTAAGAACGACCCTGAGTGAATTAGAGATTCGCCGCACGATTGCCAAGCTAGTCGCCGATAAGGACTTTACCGTCATGTCGTGGCTTGGTTTGTATTCCATTTGACCATTAAATAAAATCAATATGTGAAATTAGTGTGAATTATTTTAATAAATGCTTGTGTTTTATCAAAAAAGCGTGTATAAATAACGACATAGACATTGCCCGGTAGTTCAGCGGTAGAATAATTGACTGTTAATCAAGAGGTCGCTGGTTCGATCCCAGCCCGGGCAGTTGCTCAATGTCATGAATGGTTGTAGCGGTATCTTCAGAGATACCGCTTTTGTCGACATCATTACTAACCACTACCGGAAAATGGTGGTTAATCGGCTGCTCCGTAGCTTTAGAAAGTCTTAATTAAAAAAGTTCTGACAAACCTTGACTATTCTTGACTAAGCTCGTATACTTACTATATAAAAGTAAGTGGTGTAATGGCCCTTACTGAAACTTAGGAGGAATTCATCGTGACAGTAAACTTATATTATTCAACGTCCAGCAAGTCCAGTCGTAGTGCGCGCGCATGGTTAGTTGAAAACAACATTCCATTTAATGAACGCGACATTATTGCTAATCCTCTGGATCGCGATGAATTGAAACAAATCCTCCGGCTCACTGAAAATGGCTTCGAGGACATCGTTTCAACGCGTTCTAAGGCTTTTAAAGCATTGCACATTGATTTGGCGGACTTAGGTTTTAATCAGTTACTAGACCTATTAGTTGAAAAACCACAGCTACTCAAGCGGCCGATTATCTATGATGGCCGGCGACTCCAAATTGGGTATAACGAAGAAGATATTCGGGCATTTTTGCCTCGCTCAGTGCGTAAGTCTGAATTACGCGAAATTCAACAAAAACTCTATGATGACGACCAACAAGCAGTTGGCTAACTTTCATCATAACGTCGTTACAACTCGTAGCGGCGTTTTTTGTTTGCCATCAACTCGGCTAAGAAGACTAACCTCAATGCCTGCCTGAGTTGCAATTGCGAGTGACATTGAACCGCATCAAATGCCGCCGTTCCTGGTATATCAGCGATTGGAGCCGCTGACACAGGGTGAGGCTTAACTAGTTGCCGTTCGACCAAAATCAGGATTCAAAAGGCAAATGATTTGGTAAGGAATGGTGAATTGTGTACAATGTAAAAAGAATGAATAGGAATGGAGCGCATCAACATGAGTGAACAAGACCAAACTGCTTGGGCGATTCAAGCATTAACAGACCTGCGCACGGCGGATAATCAAGTCGTCATCGATAGTGTCATCAAAGTGTTAGATGACCAGCAAGCTGAAATCGAAAGCTTACGCGGATCAATGGAAGGGCAGCTCTGGAGCCCGACTAGTTGGCATCAGGACCAACAAGCCCGCCACGCCGGTCAGGACAATTCTAAAGCTTAAGTGATCAAGCTGTATTAGCGGGTAACACCAGTAAAGCTTGGTCCTTGACCCCTGAGCACAGCATCAAAAAAGTCGCGACACGTACTTGTGAAAAGACGTATCGCGACTTTTTTGTATGCCGATTTAGTTAGTGGCCATTTTTACTGATTCGTTGCCAACCGGCCCTTGCGCAGACTGACCGCGTGCACGATCATCGCGATGACGGCACCGATTAGAATGCCCAGCGTATTGGCAACAACGTCGTTAATATCACTACTGCGATTGATGAGCCAGTGCTGCGACATGAAGTATTGTAAGCTCTCGATGCCGGCGCTAATCAATAGGCCGGTCATGCCGATGCTAATCAATGAGCGTCGCTGGAATCGCCGTTTGAGCCCCCAGCCTAATGGGATGGTCAATAAGATGTTTTCGAGAAAGCCAACGCCATGGAAGTACAGCCGCGTCAAGTTGACCTGACCAAAGCCCGCTGGCATGACGTACAGTGAATGACCATCAACGGACAGTGGGGTGAATAAAATCACGCTCAGCCCGAATAAGTAAGCGAGTCCGAGTAGTCGCCAACCACGCTGCTTCGCGTTACGGGTCGCAACTAAGATGACTAAGCAACTGATCGTTGTCAGTAATAAGATAAACATGAAAGGTTCCCAGCGCATGCCAACCACTTCCTTTCTGATTTAGGTGACGAAATTCGTCATCTGCTTACCCTTATCTTAGCGGAAGTATCCGGAATGAAGTGGTTTCAGTAGCAGCCTTAAAGAACCTTTTATGGATTTAAACAAAACCTAAGCAAATCAACGTTGATGCAAATGGATGAATCATCTGTTTGTCAGCGTTGGCTTAACGTTGACAAACAATCGAGTAGCGGATGAATCGGAGCCAGCACAGTTGATGAATAAACACGCAACCCGATGGCAATCCGGCGACTGTTCCTAATCAGGCCCGCTTATTGCGTTTAACAGTCAGCGCGAGTCCAGCCACTAGTACGATGACAACCAGGCTAAACCAGAGTGCGATTTGAGTTCCGACCGTGGTTTGAAGCTGGCTGGCGGCGTGTGGGAGGACGGTGGCACCAAATGTCATCAGGACGGCCATGATGGTAGTTCCCAGTGACCCGGCGTATTGTTGCAAGGTGTTGAACAGCGCGTTACCATCGCCAATCAAGTGCGGTGGCAGTTGTTGTAAGCCATAAGTCAAGGCGTTGTTGAAGAGGCAGGCGAATCCAATCTGGAAAATCACGAAGCCGCCGACAATCAACGCGATTGACAGGTGACGAGCGGTTAAGGCCAAGCCTAACGTCGCGAGCACGATGAAACCACTCCCAATGAAAAACGGCAACCGTGCGCCTCGCCGGTCCATCAATTTACCAGCAAATGGCGAGATGATGGCGGCGCAGAGACTACCCGCCAGCAGCATGAGGCCTGAAATCAGGGCGTTTTTACCTAAGACTAATTGGGCGAAGTTCGGCAGGAGGAAGGTCATCCCAATCTGAATGAACTGAATCAAAAAGTAAATCAGCAGTGCGCGTGTGAAGTCGCCTTGTTTGAAAACGGTCAGGTTGATCAGCGGATGTGACGCTCGAGCAGCAATCATGATAAAGCCAATCAAAGCGACAATCGCTAGGAGAAGTGGCAAGCCGACATAAATTAGACTGAGACCGTGGCTGCTGAAGTTGTTGACGCCAAACAGCAGGCCAATCAGGGCAACGACGATGAGGATAAATTGGCGGCCAGGAAAGGCTAATCGTTGTGGGGCGTGCGGCTGTTGGATGGCTTGTGCAGTGACCAACCACGCAATCAGACCAAATGGTAGGGTAATGCCAAAAATCAAGCGCCAAGAAGCGAGTTGGGTGACTAAGCCGCCATACGTGGGGCCGAGTGAAGGGGCCAGGGCAATTAGCATGCCCGCCGTCCCAGTGAAACGGCCTTGGGATTCAAACGGAATTTGGGTCATGATTTGTGCGAAGACCAGTGGCAGTGCAAAGCCAGTCCCAATTGCTTGAATAATCCGGCCTAGCAGCAAGACCCATAGTGAGGGTGCCAGGGCACACAACAAACCACCGAGGACAAAGGCGCTACCGCCAATGTTGATAATCGTTTGCCAGTGAAAACGCGCTTGGATAAAGGCGGTGATCACCATCGTCGCGGCGACCGCTAACAAGTAAGCCGTGGTGACCCACTGCACGGTTTCGAGTGACGTGTTGAACTGGCGCATGAGTGTCGGGAACGTCACGTTCATCGACGTTTCGACTAGAATACCGCAAAAGGCGAGACTCGCTGCGCCAAAGATGGCGGCCTTGGTCCGCGTCGTGATTTGAGTTGAATTTGATGACATATAAAAACCTCCAGTGATCAAGGCCAGCTCGTTTCTGATGTGAAACGATGCTTTTCTTGGTCAACGGAGGTTCCGTGGCAAAGATATACAAGCATTTAAAGATGACCTTGTGTCATAATTGATTGCTTTAATGATGCTTTAAGCTTAGCATAATCTTTTTTAGATTGTCAGTAAAACTTACTCACTAACTTTTGCGTTTTGTTCAGCCAAGTTGGTTAAATGTTCGAATAGGATTCCTTCACGCAGCCCATTTTGAGAGAAAATCATCCGGTCAGAGTCTAAGAAACGCATCAGACTGATGGCGGGCACCATACCACCGACGATAATGTCGGCCCGGTCCTTGGCGAGTCCCGGAATCGCAGCCCGACCAGCCGCATCTTGTGCGATGACGGTATTAAACGTGTCGTAAATCGCGTTATCGCGCAGTCGGTAGCCATGAATATCCTCAAAATTCAAAATATTACATTGGCGCCGATTGATTTTCGCTAACGTCCGGTTACTGCCGCCTAAGCAGACGAGTGGCAAGTTCAAGCCGTTGCGTAACCACCAGACGCTATTAAAAATTTTATCAACAAAGGTCATCGTTTGGAATAACTGACTCGCGCTGACTTGGTCATTGAGGCCAAATTTTTCAGACAGGCTCACCGCGCCAATCGGGAGGCTGATCAATTCCTTGGCCTGGCCATTGGTGATCAAGACGAGTTCGCAGCTACCACCGCCAGTATCGACCATCACACAGTTAGTCGTGGGCAGGGTGTTCACAACGCCGAGATAGTCGTAGTAAGCCTCAGTAGTGCCCGGAATCACTTCAATATCCAATCCGACTTCACTTTTGACCCGCTTGAGGAATTTCTTTTGATTACTAGCTTTACGGGTCGCAGCCGTAGCGACTGCTTTAATCGTTAAGTTGGGCAAAGTTTCGTAGACGGCCGCAAAGGATTTGAGGGCCGCAATGGTGCGGTCGATGGCATCTGGTTGTAAGGTCGGTTTGTCCGTCGCGTTTTCGTTAGCGGATAGACGCACCATCTCCTTTAAGCGGTGCGTCACGGTGTAACTGCCATCTTCTTGAATCTGCGTAATCGTCATTCGACACGAGTTAGAACCTAAGTCAATGACCGCGAAATTTTCCATTGCTAATCATCCTCTCTATCTAGATCTGAAGCGTCTGGTTCGTTTTTAGGGCTCATCATTGGAATAAACTGGTGGGCGTTACTTGTCGGTGTCGCTTCACCGTGGTCCTCCTTGACGGCTTGTTCAGCTTCCTGAATAAACGTCGCTTGTGAATCGAGCACTTCTAGGCCCCGGCCATCAACGCGCGTGTACGTATTGTCTGGTTGTAAAATCCGGGTCTTAACGGTATCGGCCCACATCGTCGCAAAAATGTTCATCGCACGGTGACTGATTTCGGGTTGCAACAGTGGAAAGAGCAATTCCACCCGCCGATTCAAGTTCCGTGTCATCATGTCCGCACTCGATAGGTAAATCTGCGGTTCGCCGTCATTACTGAAATAGTAGATTCGACTGTGTTCTAGCAGCCGACCGATAATCGAGTGAACTTCAATATTATCTGAGACACCTTTGATACCGGTCCGTAAGCAACAGATGCCCCGAATGATCAGCTGAATTTTAACGCCCGCATGGGAAGCTTCATAGAGTTTGCTAATAATTTGCGGGTCAGATAGTGAGTTCATCTTCATCTTAACGACAGCTGGCCGTCCCGCCTTGGCAATCGCGATTTCATCGTCAAGTTTTTCGTTGATGAAGTCGCGAATGCCATCTGGTGAGATGTGCAGCTTGTGGAAGTACGGAGGCTCCGAATAGCCGGACAACATGTTGAAAATGTTGGAGGCATCGATGCCCATGTCAGTATCCGCGGTGAACAGCCCCATATCGGTATAAAAGTGGGCGGTGACGTCGTTATAATTACCAGTTCCCATGTGCATGTAGCGCTTGATACCTTCGTTTTCACGACGTACGACTAACGCCAACTTGCAGTGGGTCTTGAGGCCAATCAAACCGTAGATGACGTGACAGCCCATTTCTTCAAGCTTTTTAGCCCAGTGCACGTTGTTTTCTTCATCAAACCGGGCCTTGACTTCGACCAGTACCGTGACTTGTTTGCCATTCTGCGCCGCTTGTCCGAGGTACTTGATGATTGGTGAGTCCGCCGAGACCCGGTACAAGGTCATCTTAATGGCCAATACATCGTTATCTTCGGCAGCTTCGCGGATGAAATCGACCACGGGTTTGAAATCATCATATGGATATTGCATCAAGATGTCATGATCCTTGATGAGGTCAAAAATCGAACGTTCACGGTATTTCGCCGGATAGTACGCACGATATTTCGGGTAGTTCAAGTCGTCATGACCCTGGACTGCCTTCACAAGCTTGGATAAGAAGGTCAAATTGAGTGGCCCGTTGATGACGTACAGGGTACTTTCACTAATGCCAAGCGCTTTGGCCAAACGAGTCCGTTGATGCTTGCTCATGCTTTTTTCAACTTCCAGCCGCATGACTTTACCACGTTCACGCATCTTCAGTTGTTTCTGGACTTCTTTTAACAGGTCAGACGTATCTTCCTCAGCAACGTCTAAGTCCAGATCCCGCATGACCCGGTAGCAGCTCGTCTCCTTGACCGTATAGTTGATAAATAGGGAACCGACAAACGCCTTGATGATTTCTTCAATCAAAATAAACTGATTGGGTTTGCCAGGTAAGACAACGACCCGTGGAAAGACGTCTGGGACTTGGACGGTCGCAAATTTGCGGTCCTTTTTATCACCATTTTTATAAATCCGTAGCGCAATATTTAAGGTGTTATTGCCAATGAATGGGAAGGGCCGTGAAGAATCATCCGCCATCGGGGTCAACGCCGGGTAGAGTTCATCATCAAAATAATTTTTGACAAACGTGTGTTGTTCTTCATTTAAGTCTGCCATCGTCAACAGGTGAATGTCATGTTGTTCTAGTAACGGCAACAGAGAACGATTCAAGGTGTTATATTGCCGTTTGACCATTTCATGCGCCTTGTCGTTAATGGCCGCGACTTGATCAGCGGCGGTCAATCCAGCCGGGTCCGGCTTAGTATAATTGACCGACATTAATTTGCGTAATGACGCGACCCGCACCGTGAAGAACTCGTCGAGGTTGCTCTGTGTGATGCCTAAGAAGCGCACCCGTTCGAGGAGCGGATTGTCCTTATCGCGGGCTTCATCCAAGACGCGATAATTAAAATCAAGCCAGCTAAGTTCACGGTTGGTATAATAACTTTCTTTGTGATAATTCATTTTAACGAACCCCCCGTTGTTTGATGACTGGTGTTAAACCAAAGACTTCTTTGAAAAAGGCTGCTTTTTGAGCGAAGACCCAATTCTCTAAGAAAAGGTCGTCGTGGGCAAAGCAGGTGATGATGACGCGTGGATTACGAATCGAAACGGAGATCTTGTCGACTTTTTGTTTGCGACCATCATCGAGTGCGTCCGCAATCCGTAAAATCGCTGACAGCTTCGAGACTAACAACCGCTGTTCGACTTGCAAGTTGGCAAAGTGCCGAATATCTTTCGAAGGGGTCTGTGCACTGTGATAACGTGAAATCAGTGCGACAATCCGTTTTTCAGTATCGGTCAGGCCCATTAATTCAGTTGCTTGTAAGATGTAGTCTGAATGTAGGTAATGTTGATGTGGATCGACATAACTCCCCACGTCATGGACGATAGCGGCAACTTGCAGCAGTAACCGATCGCGTTTGCCAAGGTGGTGTAGCGGCTTTAATTGGTCGAATAGGTGTAATGAGAACTTCGTGACCAGGTCGCGATGCTTCGGTTCGACATTGTAGCGGTCGGCAATATTCTTGGCCGCAGTGACGATTTGGTCGTTGAAGTTATACTTCTTATAGCCCAGCTTAATGGCTTCTTGGATAATCAGGCCATCGAGGACCGTGACGTTACCCAGCCAAATCTTTTCGGCATTCGTGAGCTGAAGTAGTTCGTTGATCAAGAGTAGTTCCGGCACGATCAGGCGGACATCTTCCTCGTCGACTTCGTATTTATCCATTAAATACTGATCCGAGGCGTTGATGACGTCATCGTAGAGTGCTTGAAAATCAGCCTTACTGAGTTCTTCAACCCCGGCTTTGGATTGTTGTTGCCGAAAGAGGGTCGCAAAGGGTGCCACACCTAACATCACGACGTTACTAGGTTGGTCGCGATGCCCAGGCAGGAAGCGCCCGAAATCAATGATTTGACTAGAAATATAATCATCGAGTACTTCGACATAATTAGGCACACTCGATTGCAAGTTTTCCAGCACTTCCGCAATCCGAACGGGTCCCAAGCGCAGACTGCGTGAATAAATAAAGTTACTCTGGTCGTAATGTGAAATACCGACACTCCCGGAATTGATTCCGAGGAGGTAAGTCGGTTTCGTAATCATTTCCTTGAAACGTGGAAAGTGGACGGCAATCGCGACGGAGCGCAGATAAGTTTCCTGACTACTGGAGAGCCAATCGATTTTGAGGCCTGTGCGCACGAGTAACTGGTCTTGAATATAGTCAGCGTTATTGGCGGATGATAAAGACCACGATCCCCATAAATGGTAGTCCTTAACCCCGTAATCGTTCATAATCTGCACGAAGCCACTCAACGCTTGTGCGGCCTGTTCCACTGAATCATAGTCGATCGTATGCTGATCGTAAATATCTTCCCCAAGTGAAACGTCGGAACGAACCCGTTCGACTTGGCGGAGTGTTCTTAAATTGACAATCGACAATTCAATACTTTGAACGTTGATCATCATAATTCCAAATAATTTTGCTGCCATGGCGATCCCCCATTTAATGAATTCCTGACCCCGATTAGGTTAAAGTCATGTAATTATTTTTAGTTTAACACAGGTTGAGGTTAGTTAAATTAGTATTTTACTAGTACCAGCGTTAGCTAGCGCTTCTAGGTTATATTCGAAAATTAAGATTACATCAACTTGTCTTGAGCGGTGTTGGTGCAAATGGACCGGGTATGATTAAAGTTCGTTAGTTTGTAGGGTCAAAACCGTCAGCTCAAGCCCGCTGGAAATAAGGGCAAATTAAAGTAAACCTGCAGTGGTAGGCGCGTCCTAGGCCGGCTTCCAGGCATTCTGGGCAATGGCCGGAACGTGGTGGACGCAGATTTAAGCCGACAACCCACGTCTTAAATACTGGTCTTTCACGCTGGCTGCGATATGGGCGAAACGTGCTCGGGTCAGACTGGGACTTCCGGTTAGCTACGCCAGAACGCCAAGCGGAAGTTCGCCGCTTAACGCTCTAGCTAGGCTAATCCTCAGTCCCAACCCGTCTGAACCTCACACTCTGATAAGCACTTGGCCTTGCCCAGAATGCCTTCCAGCCGGGATGGTATTCGAAAGGCAGACATGGGCGGACGCAACTTTTTAATGGACTGGGCATTGATTCTTAGTAAACAGTTGTTTTGGCAATCAACTTTAAGACTGGTTTTCAGTAATTTTGAGGTTGCTTTACTCGTATTTTAATTCTAGAAATCGTCAATAATATTGAACATTTGCAAAATCTTCATAGTTGACTGAGCGGCTGAAGGCCTGATTTGAAGGCAATTGGCACTATTATCGTCTAATTGTAAGGCCATTTTTCATTGGGGTAAGCAATTATTTTTAGGTGATTTTACCGGTATACAAATGACGTAAATCAGCAGCGATATAATTCAAAGTTCATCTGAAGGACGGCCACTAAACATTCAGTGGTCAATTGTACCCAGATAGGTGGTCGTTCATCCGCCATTCGAGCGGTTTCCCGACTGGAGGGGCTGGCGGACAATGCTCAGTAGCCAAATTATTCTTAGTCGGAAGTGTTTTTCTTCCGGCTTAGAATAAGACTCGTATTTGAAATTGCGCAGTGACTGCCTGCGTGAGTTCAAATCGACGTCGGCTACGTTCCAGCAATTGTCAGCCGGCCCCGGAGGTCAGAATAAGGCGCGCACCGGCTGACGAACAGAAATCTGACCCACGCGCCAGTAACTAAAAAGGGCGTGGTTCAGCAGTAACGAGTACCCTGAACCACGCTAGCGACAGTTATAAAATCTCGTGATTATCGATAATTAGTTTGTTCAGATGTTTTTCAACTCGTTTATCGGCTGGTGGTAATTGCATATAGTCGCCGTACATCCGCGTTAGCACGGCATCATAAGCTTTGGGCACGTGAACTTGAAGTGTCTCGAACGGCACGGTCGTCAATTCAGTTAATTCACGATAGGACATGATTTCTTTATCGTAATCATACTGTGACGCTAAGTTTTTGTAGGTCCGTGAGTCGGATTGTTCATACAAGCGCATGTATTCTTCGCGTTCCTGCTTGTGCCGGTTGACTTCGGCAAGCTGTTCAGGCGTGTGTTTGCTTAAGATGTTGCGTAGCGGTGTTTTGACAAAATTATAGTTGAGTTTGAGCAAAATCGCGGCATCCGTTAACTTATAATGAAGCATCTGTGAGCGGCGTAAGGCCTCGTCATCAGGAATCTTGTCGAATGGAAAAATATCAACGAACACGCCTTTGAACGCGTTATTGACGTTATTCTTTTCTTCGATATAAGTGTTGACGTCCAGTAACTTCATATAACTGAGGGCGTAATCTGGATCCGAGGCGCCCGTTTGGAGAAAATACTGGTTCGGGTCCAGGTGACGATTGGCGACGGCGATAAAGCGCTGGTAGTCGCGACGTCGCATGCCAATGTCGATGTCATCGTCCCACGGGATGAAGCCGTGATGGCGGATGGCACCCAGTAGCGACCCGCCAATCAAAAAGTAGTCGATGTTTTCAGCGTCACAAATATCAATGACGACTTGCATGAGGCGTAATTCGACGCGATGTAAAGGTGTCAAAGGCATAGTTTTCGTCTCCGTTTCCGTAAGCGGTTTATCATACTTCAATCATACACTTAGTCACTGAAAATTGTTAGGGAGGATGCTTAACAATGTGAAATGCGGGTAATTACATGCAAAATAGTTAAAGGCGTGATATATTCGAACAAAAGTAATGAAGTGATGGTGATCGCGATGAATAATGATGAATTAAGCAAATTGCTAAATGATTATTTTGAGGCATACCAAAATACAACTAAAATTATGATGGACTTGGTGGCTTGGCCATTAAGTCAAAATAAGCTGTCGTTTGAACAATTTTTGATTTTACGGCGGATTGCGACCACTGAAGACGTGACGCTCAACGATATTGCCATTCAGCGGCAAGTGACGCGCAGTGCGATTTCACGGCAAGTCAAGTCGCTATTGATGCAACATTATGTATTCCAAGTACCGGATCCACGTGACCGGCGTCGGCTGTATCTGCATTTAACGGAACGTGGGCAACAAGTTGAACGGGTCGTCGACCAAGCAATTACGCAACATTTTGATCACTGGGTCAATCAGTTAGGGGCACCGCAAATCGACCAAGTCCTCCAGATGATGGAGACGTTTAGTCAACAGGTTACTGACTTGGGCGAACCGCAGTCACACCCCGTCCTTCACTAGGTTCTACTGAATCTAAATGGTACTGAGGTGAGTAGTCGTCTGCAAGTTATCATAGTAAGTAGGAAAAACATAGGCGCGACAGGAATTTATAACTGAATTCTTGTCGCGCCTATTGTGTTTGGACTGCTATTTAAAGTGAGCAGGACGTATTCGCTGTGGGGACGATCCGTTTGAACCCGGAATCGTGCTCATGAGACTGCAGCGAGACTCATGAAAGTTGCAACGACTAATGTGGATCTAGCCAATGGTCGTTGCGGCTAACTTAGTGTTTAAAAAAGTTATGGTACACGCCTTCGCAAGCTTCCAGGAACATCCCGATGGCCATCAAATACATGGCGAGCATGTTTTGCATGGTGAAGACCAGGTAGAGTAAGACTGCATACAGTACCAAAAAGAAGACTGCGGTGAATTTGGAACCAGCCATTCAAATCACCTCTTAAATCAAATTTTGATAAGTGGTTACATGGCATAATGGCGGTTCGGTCTGATGGCTAAAGCCGACATTAAAACAATGAACACGCTTTAATTAACTTTATTTTAACGCAAGCTTTAATGAATTGAAAATCGCATTTAATTCGAATGATAATTATTTACCGTTCGGTTATTGCATTTAATTGGACATAATGATACGATTAAACACGTTAAAAGAACGAGTAAACACGAACGTTTACAAATGTGCAATTATCATTTAAGGCGAATAACTGGAGGGAATCATGAATAAAATTGCGGCATATTTTAATTTTTCAGAATTGAAAACGTCAATGCGGACGGAAGTCTTGGCCGGATTGACGACTTTTGTCTCAATGGCTTATATCCTATTTGTTAACCCAAGTGTCCTGGGTGCATCCGGGATGGATAAAGGGGCGGTCTTCACCGCCACGGCCTTGGCTTCAGCGTTAGGGTGTTTACTGATGGGGTTAGTGGCGAAGTATCCCATCGCCATCGCGCCCGGCTTAGGGGTCAACGCCTTCTTTACGTATTCGGTGGTTATCGGGATGGGTGTCAAATGGCAGACCGCACTTGCCGGCGTCTTCATTGCCGCTGTTATCTTCATTATCATTACGATTTTTAAGTTACGGGAAATGATTATTGATGCGATTCCCCGTGATATGAAGCTGGCAATTTCTGCTGGGATTGGTTTTTTTATCGCCTTCATCGGGTTACACGGTGGTGGTTTGATCGTGGCGAACAAGTCCACGGTGGTCGGCTTAGGTTCACTGACCGTTGGGACGACTTGGTTGACTATTTTTGGCCTGATTGTTACGTTGATTCTGATGAGTCGCAAAGTGCCCGGTGGGATTTTCATTGGGATGGTGCTGACGTCAATCTTGGGCTTAGTCACTGGCTTAATTAAAATGCCATCGACGATCGTTTCAGGCGCCCCTTCATTAAAACCAACTTTTGGGGTCGCACTGGCGCACATTGGTGACATTAATTCGTTACAATTAATCATTGTCGTTTTGACTTTCTTATTAGTCACGTTCTTCGATACGGCCGGCACGCTGGTCGGTTTAGCCGAACAAGCTGGTTTTATGAAAAACAACAAGATGCCGCGGGTCGGTAAAGCCTTGATGGCCGATTCGACTTCCATGTTAGTCGGTTCAGTGCTTGGGACTTCACCAACTTCAGCGTACGTTGAATCCTCCGCTGGGATCGCCGTGGGTGGCCGCTCAGGAATGAGTGCCGTGGTTACCGGTGCCTTATTCATCTTTGGACTGTTCTTCTCACCACTATTAAACGTGGTCACGGACCAAGTTACGGCACCCGCTTTAATTATCGTTGGGGTCTTGATGGCGCAATCCTTGAAGCAAATCAATTGGGAACGCTTTGAAATTGCCGTCCCTGCATTCTTGACTGTGATTGGGATGCCACTGACTTACAGTATTTCTGACGGGATCGCCTTGGGCTTTATCGCGTATGTCATTACGATGGTGGCCACTAAGCATGCTAAGGAAGTTCACCCATTAATGTACGTGCTCTTCTTCGTCTTTATTATCTTCTTATGGATTCTAAACGTCTGATGATGGACAATGCTTCATCATTGATTTGAATATTATTGAAACTTGTGTGATGCGGGTTTCGTTAAATTGGCAGTCATTCCCAATTGGGGAGGGCGGCCAATTTTTTTGCGTGCAACTATGGTGATCATTTAGCGTAACCTATGATAAAACAGACATATGTGTACCAGTCTTTTGATGGACGAGGATGTAAATTAGCCGATGAACAGTAGGTTAACACAATGGCATGCATGTAATCATGAAGTAACATGCGACCTGAAAAATCAAAGTAGTTAAGCGCAAAAAATCAAAACTTGCGCGTTGTGCTAGTTATTCTTTAGCCTTAAAGATGGTTAAATCATGACAAGTTGGCGTCCTGTTCGTCAGCCGATGCGCGCCTTAGTCCGACCTCCGGGGCTGGCTGACAACGCTGGAACAGGGCGGACATCGATTTGAACTCACGCAGAACCCCACTGCGCAATTTCAAATACGAGTCTTCTTCTAGCCCGGGAAGACCACCCGGACAAGAAGAACTTCGCCCTTGAGCATTGTCAGCCAGCCCCTCCAGTCGGGAACCCACTCGAATGGCAGATGAACGGCCACCTATCTGGGTACAATTGACCACTGAATATTAAGTAACTGGTCCTTCAGGCTGAGGCTTATTCGGTACGAATGGTGACTGATAGCAATTAATTACTGAGAAGATTATCTGAATATTATTCGCCCATCGCAAGATTACAAATTTCAATGTTAACTAGTGTTGAAATTTGTAGATAAAATGACCTTCGTTTAGAATTCGAGACTTTGCTATCTCAGTTGACTAGAGGAAATTCTGATAATTTCAGTGAAACTGTGTGTCCGAATTATTAAATTATGGTTTAGAAAGCTGAGCAATCGTTAGAAACCATTCGGATCGTTGAATGTCAAAATGACTGTCTACTAAGAACCAACGACCATGCCATCAAAAGTTGGGTCCGCACATGTCTGCCTTTCGAATACCATCCCGGCTGGAAGGTGTTTCTGACAATGCTAAGTGGTGAAATTTCACTTAGCAAGCGTTTTGTGCTTGGTTAGTGAAAGACCAGTATTTAAGACGTGGGTCGTCGGCTTAAATCTGTGTCCACCACGTTCCAGCGTTGTCAGAAATGCCTGTAAGCCGGTGTAGGACGTCTCCACAACAGCAAGTTTACGCTAAGTCGCACTTTTTCCAGCGGGTCTCAGCTGGCAGCACTTGAACTTAGAAATTGTCATGATTTAACCATGATTCATGACAATTCTGGCTGACAAATTACCTAGCACAACGCGTAAAACTTGCCTAAAACTTGATGGTCGTCAAGTTAACGGACGCAAGAGGCGACTATACTACAGTCATGCAATCAGGAATTAGCGATAGCAATTTAAACGGATTGTTACTGAAATAAATGTAAGCGAAATCATTGGCGCTAGCATGAATCATAGATAGATTTCAACGGATGAATCAAAAAAATTCAAAAAAATGGGCGAATTTATCTAAAATTCAAAAAAACGCCTGAACCCTTGATGTGAACGCTTGTAAACCGATAGAAGGTTTAGCAAAATTCACAATGATAGATAAAATCTATTGATAAAAGCGTTTACATTTGTGGGATTCGTGATTACAATAAAGTCGTTAAGTTGATAATTAATTTATATATACATGAGGAGGACATTACTAATGGCTAAAATTAGTGGTTCAGATGCCGTATTACGAGTAATTCAGAAGTGGGGCGTTAAACATATTTATGGTTTGCCCGGTGGTTCATTCGATTCAACGATGAATGCCATCTATAATCAACGTGAAACGTTGAAGTACATTCAAGTACGTCACGAAGAAGCTGGTGCGATCGCCGCTTCCGCTGATTATAAACTGACAGGTAAAATCGGTGTCTGCTTTGGATCCGCTGGCCCTGGTGCTGTCCACTTACTGAATGGGTTGTACGATGCTAAGGAAGATGGCATTCCAATGTTAGCCATCGTCGCACAAGTCCCAACTAAGCGGATGAACATGGACTTCTTCCAAGCAATGAATGAAGAACCAATCTTTGACGACGTTGCGGTTTGGAACCGGACGGCAATGACGGCTGAAAGTTTACCAATGTTGACTGATGAAGCGATTCGTCAAGCATACGCCCACAACGGTGTCGCTGTTTTAACAATTCCTAAGGACTTAGGTTGGGCTGAAATCGAAGACAACTTCGAAACCAATGCTAACTTGCACACGGTCAACTACCCAGCACCAACGGCTGAATCAGTGGCTGATGCAGTTAAGTTGATCAAGGACGCCAAGTCACCAATGATTTACTTTGGGATTGGTGCCAAGGATGCGGCCGAAGAATTGAAGGCTGCTTCTGAAAAATTCAAGATGCCACTAGTTTCTTCCGTTTTGGCTAAGGGCATTATTGAAGATGACTATCCAGCTTACTTAGGTTCAACTGGTCGGGTCGCACCAAAGCCAGGGGCCGAAATTGGTTTCAGTACCGACTTGATTCTCTGGGTTGGGAACAACGTGCCATTCAGTATCTTCCTGTTTAACAAGAAAGCTAAAGTTATTCAAATCGATATCGATAGCGAAAAGTTTGGTAAGCGTCACCACACCGATGTTGCCATCGAAGCGGACGCTAAGAAGTCATTAGCTGCCATCAACGCCGCTGGTGAAGCTCGGGAAGCCTCCGCATTCTACAACGCAGCGGTTGCTGACAAGCAAAACTGGGATAACTGGTTGGACGGTTTGAAGGACAGCACCGAGTCACCAGTCCGGGCAGAACCAATCTTTGATGTTTTAAATGAAGAAGCCAGTGACAAAGCCGTTTGGGCCGTTGATGTTGGTAACGTCAACATTAACTTCGAACGTTTGATTCGGATGCATGGTGACCAAAAGTGGGCGACTTCTGGGATCTACGCAACCATGGGCTTTGGGGTACCAGCTGCTTTAGCTGCCAAAGTTAACTATCCAGACCGTGATGTCTACAGTTTGAGTGGTGACGGTGCTTTCGCGATGTTATCAGAAGAAATCTTGGCTCAAGTCAAGTACAACTTACACGTCATCAACGTGGTCTTCAGTAACGAAACGTTAGGCTTTATCGAAGCTGAACAAACTGACGACAGCCATCAACCACTATCTGGTGTTGATTTGCCAGATACTGACTGGGCAAAAGTCGGTGAAGGCTATGGTGCCGTGGGTTACACGGTTCGGACTAAGGCTGAATTCAAGCAAGCCCTTGAAGATGCCAAGAAGACCGACAAGCCAGTCGTAATTGACGTTAAGTTAACACACGCAATGCCATTTACGACGGAACACATGTACTTGGACGATTCATGGCAAGATAAGGATAAGATTGCTGAATTCGTCAAGAAGTACGATGCTCAAGACTTGAAGCCATTCAGCTATTTCTTGAAACAAGCACAAACGAACTAATTCGGTTATTGAACAAACAAAGGAGCACGCGACTTTCGCGGCTCTTTTGGTACATAGCATCAAACGGGTCACCGTTGAACGGATGAGACCACACTGAAGCCATCCTTGAGGAGGAACACACGCATGCAGGTAATCAAGCTCGATCAGCAACAAGTACAACACTTGACCGCGCAACCGCCACTAGTTTTAGCGTTAGGATTTTTTGACGGCGTGCATCAGGGACATCAGCGTGTGATTCAAACGGCGCGCAAAATTGCGCTTCAGCGGCACTTGCCCCTAGCTGTGATGACCTTCAACCGACACGCTTCACAGTTGTTTCAGCCGCAGTCACCATTTCGTTATCTGAATACGCTCGACCAAAAAATCAAGCACATGGCAGCGCTAAAAGTCGACCGGCTATACGTGACTGATTTCAATCGCCAGTTTGCTGGATTAGCACCGGCAGATTTTGTCGACCAGTATTTGGTTGGGCTGAATGCTCAAGTGGTCGTTGCAGGCTTCGATTACACGTTTGGTCAGGGCGGTGTGAACGGCATGACGGACCTGGCTCGACTGGGTGCGGGGTCTTTTGAAACGGTCACGGTCGACCGCTTAGCCAATCAACGATTAAAAGTCAGTTCCACTCGGATTCGGGGCTTGATTGCGCGGGGACAACTCGAACAAGCCAATCAATTATTAGGCTATGACTACGAGACGACCGCGACGTTGAACCCGCAGACGCGTGAATTGATATTTAAAAACGTCAAGCAACAGTTGCCAGGTGGCGGGGATTACCGCTGTTGGTTGGTCGGTGACCACCACCGGCAACAGGTCGTCATTCGTGTCTCAACGACCGCTCCAAACGGCCAGATCATTTCGCCGTATCAATTACCAGCGGTCATGACTGACTTGACGGTGAGCTTACAGTGGCGCCAACAAGTCGCTGCTATGACGACACCAGCTCTGGCTGCTTGTCAGCAGTCGCTCCTCTAAACGTGTCTTTCTAGACCGACGCGGGGTTGGCTGTTATGATAGAGAGACTTTACTGAACAGCGTTTAAATGGTCCTCCTGATGACTAAACGGCCGCGGCAGAGACTGACGATGAACCGATTCAAATTAGTGGCTGCGGGGGCGCACTCGTAAATCTGCCCTGCGCTTATAGGCGTTGTAATCACTTTATTGAACAATAACTCATTCTAGATAGAAACTGGTCGTGCACACAAAACTGCCAACCAGTTTTTTTAGCTTTAAAAATTTACTTACAAAAAGTAAGCGTATTAATTGCGTTTCCACTTGGAAGCGATTTATAATACGTTTGTTAAGAAAATTAAACCAATGAAATCAGTTGGCTTAAATGTTGAAGGGATGGGATAAAATGACAAAGATGATTGCAGGACAGGCGCTAGTAAAGGTGCTAGAAGCATGGAACGTTGACCATATCTACGGGATTCCCGGCGGTTCGATCAACCATACGGTGGAAGGCCTGTACCTTGAAAAGGCACACATTGACTATATTCAAGTGCGGCATGAAGAGGTTGGCGCATTAGCTGCGTCTGCGGATGCGAAGTTTACTGGCAAAATCGGGGTCTCGTTTGGCTCAGCTGGTCCTGGTGCCACGCATCTATTCAACGGTCTGTATGACGCCAAGATGGATCACGTGCCCGTCCTGGCATTAGTTGGTCAGGTCCCACAGGCGACCATGAATACGAACTATTTCCAAGAAATGGACGAAACGCCGATGTTTAGTGACGTGGCAGTATACAATCGGACGGTCACGACGGCTGCTCAGTTACCATACGTCATCAACCAGGCGATTCGTGAAGCCTATCGTCAAAAGGGCCCAGCTGTGGTTATTATTCCTGAAAATCTCTCAGCAGAAGAAATCGATTATGAACCCGTTTCAACGCCGAACACGGTCTCTGATACATTTGAACAACGGGTTGATCCGCAAGCCATTACCGCAACGATGAAGCTCTTGAAAGCGGCTAAACACCCGCTAGTTTACGCCGGTCGTGGTCTGTTGGGCGCGAAAGCGGAACTGGTCAAGTTTAGTGAACAGTTCAATCTGCCGGTGATGAATACGGTCCCAGCAACGGGGGTTATTCCGACGAATCATCCGAATGCGATTGGGACGTTCGGACGGCTCGGTTCCAAATCCGGCTTTGAAGCGTTACAACACGCTGACCTGATTTTATTCCTCGGTTCAGAATTTCCATTTGCGAGCTTCTGGCCTAAGGGTATCAAGATTATTCAGGTCAATAATAATTCGTTTGATATTGGTAAGATGGTCCCAATCGACTACGCGGTCATCAGTGACGCGAAGGCGTATCTGCAAGCGATGATCGACACTGGCGAAAGCTTGCCCGAAACGGCTTGGTTGACGACCAATCGGCAAAACAAGCGCAACTGGGATGACTGGCTCAAGCAACGGGCTGCGGATGAATCCGATGGCCTGGCCCCTGAAGCAGTCATGCAAAAGGTCGCCACGATGGTCGGTCCGCGGGATACGTACGGTGTTGATACCGGGAACGTCTCGGAATGGGCAGTCCGGGGCTTGCCAATGGACCACGAGCAGCGGTTTGCGTTATCCGGTCTATTTGCCACGATGGGCTTTGGCCTACCAGCAGGGATGGCTGGTGCATTGAGTGTGCCTGATAGTCAAGCTTGGAGTTTCTCCGGTGACGGTGGTTTTGCAATGGTCGCACCAGATATTATTACGGAAGCTCGTTACGGTTTGCCGGTCATCAACGTCATCTTCAGTAATCAACGGTTCGGCTTTATCTATCGGGAACAAGTCGACACGAAGCAGCATTTGTATGGCGTTGATTTGACCGATGCGGATTGGGCCAAGGTCGCGGACGGCTTAGGTGGTATCGGCTTCACCGTTCAAAATAATCAGGAAGTCGAGGACGTCTTTGACCAGATCAAACAACTGCAGGCTAAGGGCAATCGCAAACCAATCGTGGTCAATGCCGTTATCAAGAACGACGACCCAATTGGCACGGCTTATATGCCACTGGACCCACAGTTATACGGTCAAGAAGCGGTCGACGAATACGCCAAGGCCAACCACATTGATATTGAGCAACAACCGTCATTAGGCGCGTTACTACGGGCGCAGGGCGATAACCTGTAAACGTGAGGACAAGCCGAGGATGGCAAAAGCCACGAGCATTTAAAAATGTTCGTGGCTTTTTATCGTGGTGATAAAATTAATTATTTCTGATTAAAACTACCATCTTCAACGTCGCGGATGAACTGCTTCAAATGGTCAAAGTAGACTGGCGCGTTGTCGATCATGTGGTGATGACCACCATTTGGCGTGGTGACGAGCCGTGAATTTGGAATGTCACGGGCCATCCGCCGTGCTGAAGCAAGTGGCATCGTTTCGTGTTCACCAAAGGTCAATAGCGTTGGCACCTTGATGTTGTGAATCTGGTCGCGAATATCCCATTCCTTTAATTTACCGGTGATGACGAATTCATTGTCACCTTGAAAGGCGTTGTAGACCGGGGTCGCGGTCGTATTGATCAAGTGCCGAATGGAAGCGGGTTGCTTACGATCAACGTAGCCGGCGTTCAAAACGTCGACGTATTTCTGGTATTGTGGATCGTCCCAGTTGCCTTCCGCTTCTTTTTGCTTCATGTAGGCGACAGCATCAGCAGGTAGGGCTTCTTCACGACACTTGTTGACGTTGACGACGTATTCTTCGATGTTGTCGACCATGCTTGAAATAATCGCACCCTTTAAGTGTTGGCCATATTTCAACGCGTACATCATCGTGAGTGCGCCACCCCATGATTGCCCAATCAAGTAGAAATTGTCGAGACCTAATTTTTGCCGGACTTCTTCAACTTCATCCAAGAAATAGTCGTAGGTGAGGTATTTCTTAGCGATTTCTGGATCGGAGTAGTCGGGTTGGTCGGAGTACCATGAGCCCAGTTGGTCGTACATCGAGACTTGAACGCCCAAGTCTGAGAGCTCTTCACCGAAGTTTTCCCAGTATTCGTGATTGCCACCAGGGCCACCGTGGAGGCAGAGTAATTGAATATCGCCTTGTCCCTGCGTGTTCGTCCATAAATGGTAGCCATTATCTAACGTGATGATTGTTGTTCCTTGCTTCAAATGATCACCCAATTTCCTATATATTAATTGTTATCTTACCACTGTTAAGTCAGTAGGGTCAAAAACGGTTGACGGTTGGATTTAGGCCGACAGTAGAAAGTGGGAGCGGCTACGTTGGTGGTGACGAAGTGCAATTGTGAGTTGGTGTTAATTCGGGAGTCTCGCTGAGTCGGCGATGTTGACCAGTGATCATTTCTGATAACTTGCTGTTGGGTAAACGGGGACGCTAGTAGGGGTAAATATTACTGAGAGTTATAACCAGCATAATGCAGGTTATATAATAGAAGAAAACGGATTCAATTTTGAACTCAAGTGCTCGAAAGAAAGCGTTTAGGTCGAATTGTTGACGTGGCCCTCAAGTCAACATCAATGCTGAATCGTTCGCAAGTAGACTAGCCGGAATCGGTGGGCTAGTGCAGGTTGCTGATTAAATTTTTTATACCCGCAACAATCCGTAACTGCACGGCAATCGTCACAAAAATTGTGTACAATTGATTTGACAAGCGGTTACATTTTCAGCGATAATAAGGAAACTGATGATTGTAGGAAAATGTAATATTACATTTTTAGGAACCAATTGCAGTTGGTTAACCGATATGAAATAATGGGTTAACTAATTAGAAATGAGTGCGATCAACATGTCAAATCAAGAGACCATTTTACGCTTGTTGATTCAAGCCGCCCCGGACTATTGCTCCGGTGAATGGCTCGCGCAGCAACTCGCCATCAGTCGACCTGCAGTCTGGAAATGCATTCAGCGACTGCAGCTCAGTGGACATCAGATTGAAAGCCGGCATTACCGTGGTTATCGGTATCTGATGTCTAATCAGTTGAGTGCGCCCGTCATCGAACAGGGCCTGCGCGACCTGCCACCATTTAAGTTGATCGTTCGTTCAACGGTTGATTCGACCAATCGAGACGTCAAACGGTTGATTAGTCAAGGCGTCGTGACTGTTCCGACCGTCGTCATTGCGGATACGCAGACGGCGGGGTACGGACGGTCTGGACGGTCATTTTATTCACCGGGTCAGACCGGCATTTATCTGAGTATCGGCTTGCCAATCAACGACCAAGCGTCCTTTGATGCGGGGCTGTTGACGACGAGCACCGCTGTCGTTGTCGCACAGACCTTGCAACAATTGTTCAAGGTACCGGTTGCGTTGAAGTGGGTCAATGATGTGCTGGTCAATCAACACAAAGTTGTCGGTATTTTGTCGGAGGGCACGACTGATTTAGAAACCGGGCAAATGGATGCAGTAGTCATCGGTATCGGTATCAATCTAACCACTGCGGCTTTTCCGGATGAGCTAGTGACGAAGGCGGGGGCGGTGACCACGGGCACTACGGATGTCACTCGTAATCAGGTCATTCAAGTGTTACTACATCGTTTCTTTACCAGTTATCCGACCTATCAGCGTGGTGATTTCATGGCTGAATACCGCCGACTGTCGATGGTGATTGGTCAATCGGTGACGTTAGCCAGTGGGCAACAAACGTACCAGGGCCGTGTGCTCGACATCGATGACCGCGGGGCGCTAGTGGTGCAATTAACTAGCGGTCAGGTCCGCCACTTTACTTCCGGCGAGATTACCAAGGTCAACCTGCAGACTGGTGGTTATCGCGGTTAGCGGGTTTGTAAAACTAATTAATAAATTGATCAAACGAATGCGGAGAATATTTAAAAATATTTTTGTATTCAATGTTTTACGGCTTCATACTGTTGTATAGTAGTAGTTAGTGACTGATTATGACAAGACGGTTAACTACCGTTAAATTCAGTACTCGGTCAGACGTACCAACCTTAAATTGTTGATAGTATGGGAATGACAAAGGATGAAGTAAAGGACTGACGTCAATTTTAGTTATAGTGTAATTAAGTTGGGGATTATATACATTTAACCAGCATAATAAATAAAGTGGTTAATAAAAATAATTAATGAATTTTAATTAATGCTGGTCATTGCGGGCGTTTACATATTATAGTAAAGGTACCGGGACGCTAGTTGGGTAAGTTAATCATTGAGAAACAATTCAAGGGGTAATCGAAATATGAACGAAAATTTGCGGAGCGTAAATATGAGCCGAACAATGAGTCGGATGAACCGACACCGAATGAATCCACGGCGCTACATAACGGGTTTTGATGGCATTCGGACACTGGCAGTGCTAGGGGTGATTATTTACCATTTAATGCCAGCATTGTTGCAAGGTGGCTACTTAGGGGTGCCCATCTTCTTCGTTGTTTCTGGTTACTTGATCACTGATATTTTATTACAAGATATTTTAAGTCGTGGCCATGTTCGAATCTGGCGCTTTTTAGGTCATCGGATGCGGCGGCTATATCCGGCGTTTGTCACGATGTTGTTGGGGACCACGGCGTATATTACCTTGTTTCAGCGGTCGTTACTGACGAATATTCGGGCGACGGTCCTGACGAACTTGGTCTACGTCTACAATTGGTTTGAAATCAATCACGGACAAAGTTACTTTGATCGTTTTAATGGCGAATCACCATTTACCCACCTGTGGTCACTATCGATCGAAGGACAATATTATTTATTCTGGCCATTAATTATTGGTGTATTAATGGTGATTTTCAAGAAACGCTCCCGGGTCTTTTGGTTCATGATGATTGCAGCTGGTATTTCAGCCATTACGATGGCGCTGTTGTATGACCCAGCGAACACGAACCGGGTTTACTACGGTACTGATACGCGGATGTTCGCCATCCTATTAGGTTCCGGATTAGCCTTTATCTGGCCTTCACGTGAGTTGTCAGCTGACATTGCGAACATCAATCGGGTGACCTTAGACATCGTCGGTGGGGCTTCGTTAATTGCAATTATTTGGATGTTTTTCCAGATGTCTGGTCAATCTGACTTTACGTATCGTGGCGGGATGTTGATTTTCACGATTTTATCCACGATTTTAGTGGCGACGGTTGCGCATCCGGCCAGTCACTTGAACCGCGTGCTGACCAATCCGCTATTCAAGTACGTTGGTCAACGGAGTTATGGGATTTACTTGTATCAATTCCCAGTGATGATTTTTTACGAAACCAAGGTCAAAAACATCGGCGATCACTTGTTGCTGAATAGTTTGATTGAAGTTGCTTTGATTTTGATCGTGACCGAATTGAGTTATCGCTTTATCGAAAACCCAATGCGTCACTACGATTACAGTCGCTTGTTAGTTGATCTTCGCGACTTTATCCGGAAGCCAAAGTTCAACCGCGTGACGACCGCCATCACAGTTGTGACGACCGCCTTGTTCGTGATTACTGCAGTTGGCTTCGTCCAACAACCAAGCAAGGCTGAAGCTAACAAGAAGACTGAGTTGCAGAAGACGATTGCTGCTAATTCTAAGGCTGCGGATAAGAAGAACGCAGCGGCTTTGAAACGGCAAAAGGCAGCTCAGGCTGCGGCCGCTTCACATAAGAAGGTTGCCACCGAGAAGATGGAAACCAAGCAGGCTGAAGCCAAGTTATCGTCGAAGCAGAAGCAAGTTGAAAAAGAATACAGTTTGAAGCCACAAGTCGTTTTAGCAATGGCGGATACTGATTTGACAGCGATTGGGGATTCAGTGCTCCTGGATGTTTCCTCTGACTTACAGGACGTGATTCCTGGGACCGTTGTTCAAGGTCGGGTCGGACGCCAGGTCACGGAAGTTCCTAGCATCGTCAATTCATTGAAGTCGCAAGGTCAACTTGCCCACAACGTCTTGCTGAACATCGGGACGAATGGGACGGTTACTAACGATCAAGCCGAACAGGTCGTTAAGCTGATTGGTAAGGACCGGCAGATCTTCTGGGTCACCGCGCACGTACCAACGCAAAGCTGGCAGAATGCGGTTAACGCACAAATCGAAAAGACGGCCAAGAAGCATCCAAACGTTCACGTCATTGATTGGCATGCGCGGGCTTTGAATCACAGCGATTGGTTTGCCGCTGACAACGTTCACCCAAATAACACTGGTAACGTTCAGCTTACGAACTTGATTGCTAATCGGATTGCGGAAGTTAATAATAACTAGTTTGAGAAATCCAGCCTACCATGATGGGGGCTGGATTTTTTTAATGGTGTAACAATTTTTGAAGTTGATAGGCAACTTGCCTAGATATTCTATTTTCGGTAACAAAATAGCTGTCGATGTAATTGAAGTCATGAGTTCTTCTGTGGCAGATTTATTGCTACTGCAGGGACTGTAATCGCTCCAGAACCTCTCAATTTTGCGGCGTAGCGTATCGAAAAATCAGATGACGCATTGTGCTAGTTAATTTGCGCCATGAAAAACGTCCCTTTCAGAATACCGTGCGTATTCTGAAAGGGACGTTTCATTAATTAGTGGGTTTTCTTAAGTGGCACATGCAAACGAATATCATTTAAATTCAGTGAGTACTGGAGATCCTGGTTACCACGAATCGTCATCTTCATGTCGGTCGCGTAAATGACCAGCCCCAGTTGGTGACCCTTGAGTAGGTGGTGGAACAGGGGTTGAAGGTCGACCGCGAAATCATAGAAGACGTTGGGTTGGATGGCCTCGGCATGCCATGGTTGATGGCGGTTTTGTAGATTGAGGTGACCCTTCGTAATCATCTTGAAAGGCGTCTCGCCAGCTAGCTTGAAGTCTTTCAAATCGTCTTCGCGCCAGTGGTAGCCTAAGTCCAGTGCTTTCGCTTCCAAGACTTGCGGGCTGACGGTCAAGCGCCGTGCTGCGCCAAAGTCGATCAGCATAAAGCTCAGCATCCCGAAGTTTTGATTAACAGCGACGGACCCTTCGATGTGTGGCACGCCAACTAGCAACTGGTCATCCTCGGCTTGCCAAGATTTGAAGAGCAACCGGTGGTCATAGAGCGGATTCAACTTATCTTCTTGCAACAAGTCACGTTGCCAAGCATCCAGATGATGTTTGTAGTGGTCAAAGAGCTTGTCCGGCAACTTATCTGTAAAGTGGGCAGCCCGTTGGTCGACGGTGTGGTCAGCGGGCACCAGCTCCTTATATTGCACCTTAAAGTCAAGTGCGTCGGTCGTATCTTGCCACCAGTTGTCGTAGCCATGCCAAGTCTGCGCGGCCGTGTTGTCCTGAACGAGGACGTTTGGCAGGAGTGCATCGGCGTGGTTATCCAAATCATATAATTTATGACTCAACCATAAATTCATCATATCGGTGAAATCAAGTGACTGTAAATTATTGATATAAATATGTTGGCCCTGATGCAGAATTAATTTTTTAGTGACGGGGACCTGCTGGAGTTTATCCCAGAGGTTCGCCACGTTACGCGGTTTGACGTTCCAGTCGTTCAGTCCGTGGACCATCACGATGTCTGCCTTGATATTGCCGACATTTTTGAGATAGTTCCGTTCGTCCCAGAAGCGGTTGTAGCTTCCAGTCGCGCGGTCCTGGTCACGAGTCAGTTCGGCAAGTTTTTGGTCAAACTTGGCCTGGATTTGATGCGCGTCACCGGCTTTTAAGCTCCGAGAAAAGACTTCGGCGGCTAACACATCGGTATCTTCACCTTGGAAAGTATCGGGGGCAACGACGAGCCCGTTATCGCGGTAGTAGTCGTACCAGCTGGAAATGGCGGCTTCTGAAATAATCGTCTTAAGGCCTTCAACACCGGTAGTGGCAGCCGCAGTGGCGAGCGTGCCGAGGTATGAACGGCCAGTCATCGCGACGTTGCCATTGCACCACCAAGCGGTAATCGCCACGTCACCATCGCGATTGGTGAAGGCTTGGCGTTTGCCAGTCAACCATTCGATAATCGCCACGGTCGAGGTGGTTTCATCCACGTCACCAGTCGGGGCCAAGCCGTCGGAATCAATTGATCCGATTCCAGCCGCATACACGACGGCAAATCCGCGGGCTAAGAAGTAGTCGTTGAGGGTGTAGGACTTCTCACGACTAAAGGTCTCTTCAGCGGTCGTAGTCGTGCTTTCAGGCGTTCGTGGTGCGGGTAGTGATGTGTGTTCAGGTTGATATTCAACATCGGCATACGTATTGTCATCCGGTTCCTTAGCGGTTAACGGCACGTCGACGTTGTGCATTTGAGCTTCGCCAGCGTGGTCGTTGATCCCTTGGTTGTAAGGACTAGCCGTGTAAAGTACCGGCACTTTTAGACCAGTGGCGGTTTCGGCCGGGCGTAAGATCTCGACTTTGAGTAAATCACGCTGGCCGTCGTGGTCCGTATCGAGTGGTGCTTCAACGTAGACCACTTCACGAATCAAGGTATTGGTATCAAAAACGGCTTGGGCTTTACCATTGAAAAACAAGGGCTTTTGTTCGTTCGGTAATTGATAGAACGGCACAAAGTAACCGCGGGTCGTTAAAGATTCAATTAATGTTTGGCCATGGTTGCCACGTGTATTGAGTAATAAATACCAGGCGTAATAAAGTGATTCACGGTCAAAAGCGGTGTCACCAACCATTGGTAAATGAATGTCACGCATTGCCAGCAATGGGTCAGCTAAGTCAAAGTCTTGGCCCGGCAAAAAACCGAGCAATTGCAGGCCGACGTTATAAAAAACTTGATTATTGACGATGGTCGCGTCAGCTAACCATTCTGTCAGGGTCTGCTGACTGGTGGCCATGATATTGTTGAATTTATGTTTGAGGCCGCTAGCCGTGTGAACTTCTGGTAAGCTCTTCGCCAACAAGGCTTGATAAACGGCAGGCACAGTTGTGAGCGCCGTCATTTCAGGGGTAATAAAGTGTATTTTTTTGAGTTCGGCAATTGCTGCTTCCGAATCGGTGGGCACAATTGCAAATTGATTATTTTTCATAAGTAAATTCCTCATTAAGTATTATTAGCAATATTATACCGCTAATTATGTCAGAACCAAGGTTTCTTACTGACAAGTTTGTCAGGTTGTGGTAGGTTGAATGCAAAGTGAATTATCTAATGGAGGGATCAACATGGCAGAGTTTCCAATTCTATATCAAACCCAGGCAGTGAACGAAGACGGCATCCAAGGGCAGGCCTATGTGCCAGACGGGTTACAAGTATCAGTTTCGAGTCCACTCAAACCGGTCGCCGGCACTAATCCGGAACAACTGATTGGTTTAGCGTTGAGCACTTGTCTGAATGCGACCTTAGAGGCCATCGAAAAAGAACACGGACAAGCGCACCAGAGTAAAGTCGTGACGACGATCAAAATGTCCCGTGACCGTTTTGGCTACCAATTCTTCTTGGACGCAGCGGTGACGATTCCAGAGGTGGATGCGGCGACCGCCAACCATTGGATCGAAATCGCGGAGACCCGTTGCCCAGTCGCCAAACTAGTGGGGGCATCCGCTAACGTGACCATCCATTTGGCCGAGTAAGCGCAGGACGTGAGTTAAAGCGATCTATTAGTCAGAACTGCACATTAGTAATAGCAACATTCAGTCCAACCAACACCTTAGTAAAAGCAACGTACTTAGTCAAAATCACACAATCGTCACAATAAAATAGCAATCAAACAAAACATGGCTTGTGCCGCAACCCGAATTGGTCGCAGTGCAAGCCATGTTCAGCTTAGTGCTGTGAATGCAACTTCATCATCAAGTGGTGTAAGGCTGGCATTTGGCAATGGTGGTCCGCCATCGTCGTTTGAACCTTGTCAACTTGTTGTAAGGCGAGCTGCTTGGTCTTCTCACGCTCGATTTTGAGCTGTTTGCTTAGTGCTCGCGACTTCCAAAAGCCGTGAACGCCAATCGCAACTGGGACAATGTGCAGCGCCGTCGTAACTGGAATCAACCAGGGATTCTGTTTAAATAGCTGTAGGACCTGGGTATGGTGTTCGTGGAGATTCTCGTGAATAAGTTTAGGTGTCAACATCGAATCACGCTCCTTTATCATTAACGCTATCATACCTTAAAATGCAACCGTTGTCATTGATACGCTGAAATTGCCTGCAGACGCAAAACCGCTCGTTTCAAAGTCAGGGATGACTTGTAACGAGCGGTTTAATCTTGTCAGTATCAATGGCTGACAGTTTTTACATTGGCTGGGTCTGTTTCCGGTATGTTGAAATTCGATGAGCCACAATGCTTTAAGTTTCGTCGTCCGCCTTATTCATACGACTATGACGGATACCGTAACCGAAGTAGATGAGTAGACCGAGCACGAACCAGGCTAGTGATGCGAGCCAAGTTTCGGCTGAAAGTTGGGTCATCATGAACAGACACAGTAACCCCGAGATAATTGGTAAGACCGGATAAAATGGCACCCGGAATCCTTTGATCTGGTTGAGCTTTGGATTGCGCCGGAGCAATAAGATACCGAATGAAACGAACGCAAACGCAATCAGTGTCCCGATGTTAACCAGGTTAGCGAGTTGGTCGAGTGGAATCAAACCACCGAGAATCGAAATGACGATTGTCACAGTCAACATGGCGTTTTTAGGCGCGTGATGTTTGTCAATTTTACCTAAAAACTGGGGCAATAAGCCGTCCCGGCCGATGGAATAGAGTAGTCGTGAACTACTGTAAATCATCGTGACCATCATGGTGAACATCCCGGCGAGGGCGCCAATCGAGATGATGCCGGCAACAAAGTTCTGATGAACGAGTTGCAATGCGAAGGCAACGGCATCGTCCACGTTGAGTTGCTTGTACGAAACCATCCCAGTCAACACGCCTGAAACTAAGATGTAGAAAACGGTACAAATCACCAACGTTCCAATAATCCCAATCGGCATATTGCGTTTGGCATTTTTGACCTCGGCAGCGGATGACGAAACGGCGTCAAAGCCCAGGTAGGCGAAGAAGACGACCGCCGCTCCTTTTAGAATCCCCATGCCGCCAAATGGTGCAAACGGCGTCCAGTTGCTTGGTTTGACGTAGAATGAACCGACCAATAGGAATAACACGATAATGGCGAGTTTGACGACCACGATAATATTGTTCAAACGAATCGAAGTCTTTAAGCCGGTGTCAATGATCCAAGCAATCAAACAAACAATTAAAATTGCGACGACGTTAATGTAAGTGCCGTGAGCCGGGTCAAACGAACCAGTAATGGCTTTCGGCAACTTGAGTCCGAAGCCAGCAATGAACGAATTGAAATATGCTGCCCAACCGACTGCCACTGTGGCGACGGCGAGCACGTATTCTAGGACGAGGGCCCAGCCGATGATCCAACCAATCATTTCGCCGTAGACGATGTTGCCGTATGAGTAAGCCGAACCGGCAATCGGCAGCACCGAAGCGAATTCGGCGTAGCACATTGCGGCCACCGCACAGACGATGGCGGCTAGGACGAAGGATAAAATGATGCCGGGACCGGCCTTAGTTGCGGCGACTGTCCCGGGTAGAATAAAGATACCAGTCCCGATAACGGCACCGATACCCAGCGCAATCAAGTCGACTGCTGAGAGGGTGCGTTCAAAATGACTGTCTTTTTGTAAATAGCGCTCTAAATCTTCTTTTTGGAAGATGCGCTGGAAAATCCCCATAACATGGACCACCTTTTTGGTTATTTGTAACAGTTGATTGTCATTATCGACAATTTGCCATGCTCATATGATACCGTGGTTGATTATTAAAAGTCAATTAGAACTAACACTTTTTATTCTTAATAATTAAGGAAGGCTCCGCTGGTTTTGCAGAACGGCCAAGTTATGATGGCGAAAAATTAGCCGATGACGGATAGTTGCTAGTTGATAAACACTGTCTAAATACAGTTAAGACCAGTAATTATCAAAATCTAAGCGAAGTTAATACGTTAAACTGTTAAATCGATACGCTAAAGCTTATAATATTGTTATCAATAGCGTTTATTTCAAGAATGGTGGGATTAAAATGGCAGCGGCAATCGATATTACCGGGCAACACTTTGGGCGGTTAACAGCGATGTATCGGGCAGGACGGGCGAAAAATGGCAATGCCTTATGGTTTTGTCAGTGTTCGTGTGGGCGCACTTGTGTCGTAGATTCTTACGTTTTGCGCCACGGCAAGACGCGGAGTTGTGGCTGCTTGGCAGCTGAACAGAGTCGGCGCAATATCTTCAATAATCCGGAAGTCGTGTCACGGATGGGTGATCCACGGAATTTGAAGATTCATGACCATCACACGGATGTGAGCTCACTCAAGAAGTCCAAGCGCAATACGAGTGGCGTGGTTGGCGTGAGCTACGACAAGCAGTCGCATTCGTGGGTCGCACACTTTTACTTTAAGGGCCACTATGTCCTCAACAAGCACTTTGACCATTTTGAAGATGCCGTGCGGGCCCGGCACGCAATTGAACAACAATATTTGTTACATCAGGAGTAAATAACTAGCTTGTACAGTTCTGGAGAACATCCGACTAATGAGGGGCGCGGAGGAAGGGCCTCTTTTTCGTGTTTGGTCAAATGCAGAATCATTAAAAGTAGACGTATTGGTGAGTTGCGTCAGTGTTTGTTCGTCATACTCCGACTTCCGGGGCCGGCTGACAACGCTGGAACGCAGCCGACATCGATTTGAACTCACGCAGAAAATCACTGAGCAATTTCAAAGATGAGCGTTTCACCCCATGGTTGCTTTGAAATCCAATCAATTCGGTGCAGGCGGGTTACAGGGTGGTTGAGTTCTGATAGAATAAGCACTAAACAACTTATCAGAAGGAGGCGACGTCCGTGTCAACGATGTTAGTTGTCGAGGATTTATCAGCAGTTGGGGGAATCTCGCTGAGTGCGGCTTTACCGGTGTTAACGGCGATGCAATACGAGGTCGCGGCATTACCGACTAGTTTATTATCAACGCATACAAGTGGTTACGGGACACCAGCCGTGGTCGACTTAGCAGATTGGTTGCCACGGGTTTTTCAACATTGGACGCAGGCTGAACTGAAGATTGACCAGGCGTTGATTGGCTATCTAGGCTCGGTACCACTGTGTCAATTAGTGACGCAGTATTTGGCCCAACAACCGTTAGACTTATTAGTGGTCGACCCAGTTTTAGGCGACTTAGGCAAACTGTATCAGGGCTTTGATCAGCAGTATGTCGACGCGATGCGTGATTTGATCAAACACGCGGATGTCATTTTACCAAATACGACTGAAGCGGCGTTGTTGACGGGGATGCCGTATCAAGAAAATCCCGATTTAACGGCCATCTTGCCAGCGCTACAACAGCAACTAAAGCCCGGGGCACATGCGGTTATTACGGATGTCCAGCGGGGTAAAGAGATCGGCTGTGCGTGGCTAGATGATCACGGCACGGTTCAATTCTATGGTCAGCCACGGTTACCCGGTCACTATAATGGCACCGGCGACACGCTCGCAGCGGTGATTGCGGGACTGTTAGGGCAGGGCGTCGACTTAGCGGCTGCCTTGAAGCGGGCCAATCAGTGGTTGCATCTTGCAGTCGCCGAAACGATTGCGCAGCAACGAACAGATGAGCGTCAAGGGATTGCCTTGGGCCAACTGCTTCGTGCAATTTTGAGCGTTCATTGAGCCTGGAACATGTTATACTAAGACGTAATTCATAATTAGGAAGGTGCGACTTCATGAGTACAGAAGTAGCAAGTGGCGCGGTCGTCTATCAGCAAAAAGACGGTCATCCCGCTTATTTATTATTGCAGAGCGCAACCAGTGATTTCTGGGGGTTCCCTAAGGGGCACGTTGAAGGCAACGAGACTTTAGCGGAAACAGCCAAACGCGAAATTCGTGAGGAGACGCAGATTGACGCGACGTTGGATACGAATTTTAAAGCGTACACGGAGTACGATTTACCAAACGGCAATTTGAAGCAAGTGACCCTATTTGTCAGTGAAGTGCCGAGTGGCGTGGTGGTGACGCGGCAAAAAGCTGAAATCAGTGCGATTGGCTGGTTTGACTATGCCGCAGCCCGCGAACGACTGACTTACGATAACTTGAAAAAAATGCTGGACCAGGCGAATGCGTACATTGAACAACACCTGTAAGCCTGAACGAGCGTAAAAAAATTACTGGTGCCGTCGCATAAACGGTACCAGTAATTTTTAAACAACTTTTTTTAGATGTGGCTTAGGCCTGAGTTTTTAAGTTTGCAACTGCATCTTCGATTGTTACGCCTTCAGCGAACAATTCTGGATGAAGTTTGTCAGTTGCAACAAACATTTGGCGTTGCGTATCTAAAACAATGCTGAACCAGCTATTCGTTTTTTGAAATTGCATATGACAAAACTCCCTTCTGAAAATTGTTGGTTTGCTACGAGATGCGTGAATCATCTATTTGAACCTTACAATCTCGTTACTATACTCGGTTTACCGAGCTAACGCAAATGAAAAGCTTTACATGGACTAAAAATGGAGGTTAATTTACTTTGACAAAGCAACGCATCTTTGTGATTACTGGCCCGACTGGGAGTGGCAAGACAACGGTCAGCCATTACTTGTGGTCGCAGTATCAGATTCCGCAAGTTATCACTCATACCACCCGGGCACCGCGAGAAGGCGAAGTGAGTGGCCGTGATTATTACTTTGAAACGCCGGCTAGTTTTGCAACCAAACATTACCTCGAACACGTCACATACAGTGGCAATCAATACGGGTCTTCACGGGAAGGCTTAGCGGCCGCCTGGGAACGCTCGCCATTAATTAGTATCGTCTTGGATACCGCGGGCGCGATTACTTATGCCCGTGAGTTAGGTGAGCAAGCCGTCGTGATTTACCTGGAAGTTGCGGACCAAGAAGCACTGATTGAGCGGTTGACTAAGCGTGGTGACCAACCAAGCCGGATCCAAAAACGGGTCGCCAGTGAGGAATATTTACGGGACCAAGCGTTGCCAGCCGGGTTAGTCGGGCACGCACACGTGTTGGTCAATGATGAGTGGCAGGCCACACAACGTCAACTGGACCAACTAGTGGCAGAGTATGGTGCGCCGAATGCCGTTTCTAAGGACTAGCTCGTTGGATTCACCGGGCAACAAGATTCACTTTTACCGGTGACTATGCTAAACTAAATAGTAATGATTATGATTTAGTCGAGTCCTGGTCGGTAGGAGGCAACAAGCAATGGAAACACCAATTGAACAAGCCGTCGCGATTTTACGCCGTAATCAACTCAAGATTACCAAGCAGCGGCAAGCACTTTTAGATTATCTGGTCACCTATCAGGACCATTACGTCGCCATCTCGGAAGTCGATGAGCATATGCGTACGCTATTTTCAGGGATGAGCCACAATACCATTTATCGAAATATCAAGGAATTTGAAACGTTGGGCCTACTCGAATTGAAAGCCCAGGCGAACCAGACGCTCGTGAAGTATCAGTGTGACTTCAAGCACCAGCACCATCATCATTTTGTGTGCTCGAACTGTGGCAAGGTCACGGAACTCGAGGCTTGTCCGCTGGATGAATACGAAGCGCAACTGCCTGGTTGCACGATTACCGGGCATCGAATCGAGATTTATGGGTTGTGTGCGGACTGTACGAAAAAACAAGCGTTGAATAGCTGACGAAAGGTCGGCTTTTTTTATGGCGGCTGGCGGTAAAGAGTTTATTAATTTGGGTTGGAATTAGTGCATTCTACCCGTGAGCATGGTTTAATTATAGATTAGAAAGAATAACAGGAAAGCCTCAGAAGGGAATGACATCGATGGCTTATCGAACACCACCATTTATTTCACCATTTGCAATCGTGTCGATCGTTTTAGCGCTCGGCGCAACCAACGTGGTCGTTAATAAAACCACCCATACTGTGAATGGTGCCAAGGCCAGCAGCAGTGTCGTCAAAAGCTCGTCAGCGACTTCAAGCAGTGCGAAGAAGAAGGCCGCTGATGATAGCTCCGATGAAAGTAAATCCAAAGACAAATCGAGTTCGGATTCATCCACGGATGATGAAGATAACAACTCAAGTAGCAGTAGTAGTAGCAATACAGATGACAACGATAACAGCAGTAGCGCGGACAAGACCAGCAGTACGTCGAGTTCGACGACGGATACAAGTTCTAGTACGACGGATGACGACGATGCTTCAAGCAGTAGCAGCAGTGCCGCCACGACGACGGATGATGACGATGATGATAGTTCATCGACGACCTCATCAAGTGCAACGACGACGTCCAGCTCGACGACCACACAGTCAGCGACGACTACTACTGACGACGGGAGCGAATAGTGAATGTTTAGTATTTTAGATATGATTAATCATGCGTTGGGGTACGTCAACGTCAATGTTAAGATTAAAAATCAAATTTATATTGGCATTGGTATCGCTGGTAACCTGTATTTGGGCTACGTCGCCATCCGCTTGATGCAAAACGGTGCGTGGTTACGCGGTATCCTCTACATGTTAGTCTTCTTGGCGTTGATTTACTTTATTACGTTAAACGTGATTTATTACTTTACTAATAAGACAGCCAAGTATGATTTATCACCGAAAATTGAAAAATTGTTAGGCGGTAAACCAAAGGAAGCGTTGGCCGCTGAACAGCAAGCGCAAAATAACCAGCAACAACCCTACATTCCGGCCAATGGGATTTTTGATGGTCAGGAATTATTGCCGGCCACGGTCAAAACGTCGCATACCGAACAGGAAAATGTGCATCAAATCGTCGATCAGTTGCAAGCGGCTAATATCGTGCGGTTGGATTACGGTGGCATGAGTGATGATGCGGTCATCCAGCAGGCCCAAGCAACCGGCGAACCGGTATATGCGATTGGGCAGGGGATTCAGATTCCATTTTCACAATTGAAATTGGAAAACCATCGCTTGGTCATCTATGCGGGTATCAACCAGATGGACCAGTCACCGGTCGGGCATATTACGAAGGTCGGCTTGACGGATGTCCACGATGCCCATGAGGACTACAAGCTGTATCTTGCTTCAACAGTGATCACGGGCGGCATGAGCAAAATCGCAGGTCGGACCTCAGCCATTGAGCAGCCAGGTGATTACCAGGTCACGGCGCAGGTGGCGTATGAGGATAGGCAAGGGTAAGAGTAAGAGTGGTTCTAAAGGCGGTTAGTTTGTGAGCATTAACGGTAAACGGGCTATCATCCTGGGCTTGGATGATGGCCCGTTTAGTGTTAAGCGGAGCAAACTGCCTTTAGAACCACGTTTCGGCTATCTAGGTAGAACGGCTGGTCATCCGGTTTTGGGATGATTAGCGGAACAGGGTTAAGCGGAGCTGGCTGTGGCTTTTAGCACGTTTCGACTGTAAAGATAGAGAGCGGTAGGTAAAAGGGCTATCATCCTGGGCTTGGATGATGGCCCGTTTAGTGTTAAGCGGAGCAAACTGCCTTTAGAACCACGTTTCGGCTATCTAGGTAGAACGGCTGGTCATCCGGTTTTGGGATGATTAGCGGAACAGGGTTAAGCGGAACTGACTGTGGCTTTTAGCACGTTTCGACTGTAAAGATAGAGAGCGGTAGGTAAAAGGGCTATCATCCCGGGTTTGGATGATGGCCCGTTTAGTGTTAAGCGGCCCAAACTGCCTTTAGAACCACGTTTCGGCCATCTAGGTAGAACGGCTGGTCATCCGGTTTTTGGATGATTAGCGGAACAGGGTTAAGCGGAGCTGACTGTGGCTTTTAGCACGTTTCGACTGTAAAGATAGAGAGCGGTAGGTAAAAGGGCTATCATCCTGGGCTTGGATGATGGCCCTTTTAGTGTTAAGCGGCCCAAACTGCCTTTAGAACCACGTTTCGGCTATCTAGGTAGAACTCGGGCTGGTCATCCGGTTTTGGGATGATTAGCGGAACAGGGTTAAGCGGAGCTGACTGTGGCATTTAGCACGTTTCAATGTAAGCAGTAAATCACAAGTATTCAAAAGCGCGCAAAAACCGGTAGCTATCTGAATTCAGATAACTACCGGTTTCGTCTTAGTTAAGCAGGATAACGAATTTTTAACTGACCGTCGATTACTTAAAGAGTTCCAAAATATCCAATGGTTGTTCAAACCGGTGCGCCACATGCACGTGTTCCGCATTCGGGTCCATCCCCCAGGAAGCTAAACCAAAGTCAACGTTGGCAGCGTGGGCCGTTTGTTCGTCACTCAGCGAATCGCCGATGAAGAGGGCGTTTTCTGGCGCAACGTTGACCATGCCGAGTGCCGTCAACAATGGCTGTGGGTCGGGTTTCCGCCGTTCAGTATCGTCGGCACTGATGGTCACGGTCATCCGCATCATGAACGGATAATTGCGCATGCCGCTTTCAAGTTCATTGCGACGTTGTGAGGTCACGATACCGAGGCGCAAGTCAGCAGGTAGCCGTTCGAATAAGGTCGTGATGCCTGGATAAAGGTCGATTTCATCGTAATGACTCGCCATCACATCTTCATACTGTGCCTGAAAATGGTCGAATTCACTGGCAGCAATACCGAGCTCGGCCATGGCTTGTTCAGCGGCCATCGGAAAAGTCTTTTGGGCCTGCGCATCGCTGAACGGTTTGCCATAAGTTGCCAAAACTTCCCGCATCACCGTCGTGTAGGCTGGTTGACTATTCGTTAACGTCCCGTCAATATCAAACATCAGTGCCTGGTAAGTCATAATAATCGTTCCTTCCAAAGTGGATTTACTCTCAGTATACCAAATTGACCCTTGACAGTGCTGACAACAACCATTATAGTTAGATTAACAATTGATGAGGAGCTAATGATATGTCATTACCGTTAAATTCATTAAAATCTAGAACTAGCTTTTACTTTTGGTATTTTCGCTAGTGTTTGTGCCCGCTGCTTAGGTGCAAACACGAATCCGATGTTTGCATCGATGCGGTTGCCAAAAGTATTTTGTGATTTAACGGCGCCCATGGATGTTTGAAAATTCCAAGGGTGGCTAATAATTCTGTATTTGCGTTGTCGCGCACCCTTTGAATTTTCAGAGGGTGCGCTTTTTTCGCTCTGATCCAAGCCGCTTCCACCAACTAAACTTAACTAAAATTCGGGAGGAACCCCTATGTCAATTAATGCAGAAACACTCGTCCAACAAATGAATCATGAAATCGCGGCGATTCAGCCGTCTGATATTTTAGCCTTCAACGCCGAGATCGCGTCGATCCCCGGCATCGTTCGTTTAACACTCGGTGAACCAGATTTCAATACACCGGAACACGTTAAGCAGGCCGCGATTAAGAGTATCGAAAACGATGAAAGTCACTATGCGCCTTCGAATGGGACGATGGCGTTACGAACTGCGGCAGCCGACTTCTTAGCGAAAAAATACGATGTGCATTATGACCCAGCAAGCGAAGTGATTATTACCGCGGGGGCGACTGGCGGCATTTACACGGCGTTAAGTTCAATTTTGAATCCTGGCGATGAAGTCTTGATTCCGACGCCCATCTTCCCATTGTACATTGCCATCGTGAAGTTGGCGGGCGCCACGCCGGTATTTATGGATACGTCCAAGAACGGCTTCGTGCTCTCGCCAGAACAATTACAACAGACGCTCAACGACCATCCTAAGACCAAAGCCGTCGTCTTGAACTTCCCATCGAACCCCACTGGTGTGACGTATCGGCATGATGATTTGAAGGCGTTGGCGGCTGTCTTAGCGGACCAACCAATCTTCGTTTTATCAGATGAAATCTACAGTGAACTGACCTATGGGGAGCGGCATGAATCGATTGCATCTTACTTACCAGAGCAGACGATTTTACTAAACGGGGTCTCAAAGTCACACGCGATGACCGGCTGGCGGATTGGCATCATGTGTGCGCCTAAGGCAATTACGACCCAACTGGGAAAGATTCATCAATTCACGGTGACTTCGACGACCACCAATGCCCAAGCTGCCGCGACGGAAGCACTCAAAAATGGCCTCGATGACGCGCAACAAATGAAGCGCGAATACCAGGCCCGTCGCGATTACTTGTACGACGCGTTAAATCAACTGGGCTTCAAATCTGCCAAACCAGAAGGGGCATTCTACCTATTCAGTAAGATTCCGGCCGGGTTGCCACAAGACAGTATGGCATTCTGTCGTGAATTAGCTCATGAGGCGCGCGTCGCATTGATTCCCGGAAGTTCATTTGGCCCTGGTGGTGAAGGCTACGTTCGCATCAGTTATGCCGCATCCATGGCCGATTTGAAGACGGCCGTTGAACGAATCAGTCAATACGTTGCCAGCAAAGCACAGGAGGCCAAGTAATCATGAAAATTTTAATGTATAGTGTTCGCGATGACGAACAGGATGCCATTCAAGCGTGGGCTGTAGCACACCAAATTCAGGTCGATACCAATGACTTAGAATTCCACCCGGATACTGCAGGCTTGGTCAAGGGTTACGATGGCCTCGTCATTCAACAACGGAGTCCAATTGGCGGCGATGCTAGTTTGTATCAGGATTTGGCTGCGGCTGGGTTGAAACAATTGACCAGTCGGACGGCCGGGGTCGATACGATCGATATTCCCGCTGCCAAGGCTGCCGGGTTAGTGGTCACCAACGTACCGGCTTATTCGCCGAATTCAGTTGCTGAAATGTCGGTGGCACAAACGATGCGTTTGATTCGGAACTTGGAACTGTTTGACCAACGTATCGGCCAACAGAACTTCCAGTGGGCGGGGTTGCAAGCACGTGAAATCCGGTCGTTAACCGTTGGCATTATTGGCGCTGGTCGAATCGGTGGGACGGCAGCCCGCTTGTTCCACGGTCTCGGCGCTAAGGTGATTGCCTACGATGTCGTACGGCATCCTGAGTTAACCGACGTTTTGACCTACGTCGATACTAAGGAAGACTTGTTACGGCAGTCGGATGTGGTCGACTTGCATGTGGACCTCAATCCAACGTCGCAAGGTTTAATTGACGCAGCGGCGTTAAAAGTCATGAAGTCGGATGCCTACATTATTAACGCCTCACGGGGGCCAGTCATTGTGACGGCTGACCTGGTCGCAGCCTTAAAAGCAGGCGAAATCGCGGGCTGTGCGCTGGATACGGTCGAAGGTGAAAATGAGTTGTTCAACCAAGACCATCAGGGCGAAGTATTGCAAGATACCAACGTGGCGCAACTCATGCAGATGCCGAACGTGATCATTACGCCACATGTCGGCTTCTACACGAATCTGGCGGTCAAAAACATGGTCGAGATTAGTTTGGATGACGTCGTGACGATTCTGAACGGTGGCACGAGTGAACATGCCTTTTAACTAAACTTGAAACCAGACGCGGTGTGGGCACGGCGACGGTTGAGTAAGACGCTGATAATGGTGTTAATTGATTGAAAAATAGTCGCTTCGGGAATTTAATGGTAAATTCTTGAAGCGACTATTTAAATTTAAGTGTGATTCAATTATATGGGGCTAAGTTTGGGTGCAAATTGAACGGATGAAATCAGTCGGATACCTGCCAGAGCCATGTCAGGTGAAGGGTCAGCTAAACGTCAACTAATCGTCAACTGATGCCGACCGCTAACCAGCCGTTGTCGAGCAACTGGTGATAGTGGCGACCGATTGGCACCCAGAGTTTTGCTTGTAAGATGCTGCGCAGTTCATCCCAGAAGAGTGGGTCCCGTTGTTCGTTGGTCGATAAATTGAGGCTCAAGTATTCGCCAGTCTCCGTTTTGGCGATGACAAATGGATAAAACACCTTGATGATTTGAGCGGCGATAATATTGGTCATGTTGGTGGCTTGGTCAATTAACATTTAATCAGCTCCTATCGATGATTGTCATTGAAATGAGTCTAGCAGGGATTAGTAAAGAAAGCTTATCGAAAGGATTAACGAAGCGTTAAGGTCGTTTGTTAACCGGTCAAATCATGAAATTTATGCCTGAGAAGCATTGGTTGGCTGCGGTAGTGGTATGATTGACCTAATGAGCGGGTCGGAATAATAAAATTTTTATTAAGTGTATTGATAAATTCTTATTACAAGGCTGAAAAATGCTGATAAAACACGAATTATAGGCGAACTTATGACTAGATTGTTCAAGATATCTAAATGGATTCAGTTAATTTAACTGAAAACAGCGGATGACTTTCTCACTATTTTATTGATATCGAACAATATTTGACTCCTTTTTGACAAAATTACTAATTATGTATTAAACTATTTAAATAGCATTAACGAAGAATAAGGATTTCTTAACTTTATAAATTAATGCAATAATTCTAGACCGTCAGTCAATAGGCTGATAGAGAAAGCGAAGGTGACTGCAATGTCAATGATCGAATTTCACGACGTCGAAAAGTATTATGGTGATTTTCACGCCCTCAAAAATATCAATTTAACGATTAATGAAGGTGAAAAAGTTGTTTTGATCGGACCTTCTGGCTCAGGCAAGAGTACCTTGATTCGAACCGTCAATGGTTTGGAACGAGTCCAGTCAGGTCAGTTGTTAGTCAATGGGTTTGATTTGGCGGACCGCAAGACGGATATGAACAAGATTCGTAAAAATGTCGGCATGGTCTTCCAACACTTTAATCTATATGCCAATAAAACGGTGCTCGAAAATATTATGATTGCACCGCGGTTAGTCTTAAAACGGCCAGAAGTGGAAAATAAAAAGCTGGCGATGGACTTACTAGATAGCGTCGGCTTGGCTGACAAAGCCAACAGTTTTCCAAGTCAATTATCTGGGGGCCAGTCACAACGAATCGCGATTGCGCGTTCGCTCGCGATGAAGCCGAAGTGCCTGTTATTTGATGAACCAACCTCTGCGCTGGACCCAGAAATGATTGATGATGTGTTGAACGTAATGAAGAGTGTCGCGGAAGACTCCAGTATGACCATGTTAGTCGTGACGCATGAAATGGGCTTTGCCCGTGAAGTTGCGGACCGGGTTATTTTCATGGCTGACGGCGAAATCCTGGAAGACGATGCGAAGGAAAAATTCTTTGATGGTCAACCAACCAATGAACGGGCCCGTCAATTCTTGAGTAAAATTATTACACACTAATTTGTAGGGGAGGACCACGAATGAAGAAGCTAAAACGACTAATTGGCGCACTCAGCATGCTCGCCGTGCTAGTGGTGGTCTTAACCGCTTGCGGTTCACGGCAGTCGTTATCGAAACAAGACGTTTTGACTAATGATAAGGCTAGCAAGACCATCACTTGGGGTGTTAAAGCTGATACGAAGTTATTTGGGTTGATGGACGTTAAGGACAACACCATCAAGGGGTTTGACGCTGATATCGCTAGAGCCCTCACAAAACGGGTGTTGGGTAAAGACGCCACGGCCAAGTTTGTGCAAGTGACGAGTCAAACGCGGATTCCGCTGTTGAAAAACGGGAATATCGATGCCATCATCGCCACGATGACCATCACCCCTGAACGGGAAAAACAAGTTGATTTTACCGATTCCTACTTTGATGCCGGGCAATCGTTGCTGGTGAAGAAGGGCAGTTCGATTAAATCGGTCAAAGATTTGAATAAAACTGGCACGAAGGTTCTAGGTGTTACGGGGGCAAACTCCGTTGAAAACATCAAAAAAGTGGCGCCTAAGGCCAAGGTGCTAGAGTTGTCAGACTACGCACAAGCAATGACGGCCTTGAAATCAGGCCAAGGGGTTGCCTTGACGACTGATAACGGGATCCTTTACGGGATGGCTGCTCAAAACCCAGGTTACGAAGTCGTCGGCGGGACCTTTACGAAGGAACCTTACGGGATTGCCGTTAACAAAGGGCAAACGCCATTGAAAAAGGAATTAAATAAAGCATTAAAAGAAATTGAAGCGGACGGGACGTATAACCGCATCTTGAAGAAGTGGTTTGGGAACGTGGCCGGCTTCGACTATAAGGAGGCGTCACGCTAATGGGATACATTCTAACGCATTATTGGTCAGAGCTGATTCAAGGTCTCGGATATACGTTGTTATCCAGTGTGATCGCTTTGATATTTAGTACGATTATCGGGACGATGTTCGCGATCTTCGAAGTCTTGCCTAGTCGCACGATGCGCATCATCGGCCGGGTCTACATTGAAGTTTTCCGGAACATTCCATTGCTAGTCATCGCGATGTTCTTCTACGTGATTATTCCGATGTACGTCGCCAAAATCGACGGTTTTACCGCTGGGACGATTGGGCTGACGATTTATACGTCGTCCTTCATCGCCGAAACGGTCCGGGCTGGGATTCAATCCGTGGACCCCGGTCAGATGGAAGGGGCCCGTGCCAATGGGATGACCTACTGGCAAGCAATGAGCAAAATCGTGTTGCCACAAGCCTTCAAAATCATCATCCCACCATTGGGTAACCAATTCATCAACTTGGTGAAGAACTCGTCAGTGTTAGCCTTCGTGGCTGGGTTTGATTTGATGTATCAAGCGAACTCGATTGCGTCGTTATCACTAGATACGATCAACAGTTACGTGGTCGTTGGGTGCTTCTACCTGGTGATTACGCTACCGCTCAGTTATTACATGCGGCATCTCGAGAAGAAGTTAGCTAACTAGAAGGGGGCGACGTTTCATGCAAAACTTTATTCAAGCTTATTCGTGGATAAATATCCGGTTCTTGCTCGAAGGACTCTGGGTCACGGTGGAAGTGTCCGTCGTTTCCATCATTGCCAGTTTTATTATCGGCTCGGTCTTAGGGGTGCTCCGCTACGTTAAAATCAAGTACTTGTCAGCGGTGGTCGGCTTTATCGTCGACATCATCCGGAACTTACCATTAATTTTGATCATCTTCTTTACTTATTTTGGCCTGCCACATCTGGGCTTCAAACCCGGCATTATCTTCGCAGCAATCTTAGCGATGACGATTTTCGAATCAGCCATGTTAGCTGAAATCATTCGTTCTGGGATCCTCGCGGTGGACTATGGCCAAATGGAAGGCGCCCGCGCCAACGGGATGAGCTACGTACAGGCGTTGTGGCATATCGTCTTCCCACAAGCCATCAAGAAGACGATTCCAACGATCGTGAGCCAATTCATTTCCTTGATCAAGGATACGTCACTGGCCACCATCATCGTGTTACCAGAATTACTGAACCACGCACAAATTATTTACGGGCAAAATTCAGCCTACATCTTACCAATGTTCTTGATGATCGCAGTCATGTACTTCATCATCTGTTACGCACTCTCCGTCTTATCACGGGTGCTGGACAAGAAGTTGGCATAGGGTGTTAAAAATCGTTCCGTTGTGGGGCGATTTTTTTGTGCGGTTTTTATAGGCCAGAAACAGCAAGCTCTGGAGGTCAAATTAGGTCGATGATTTGCTGACGAATATTAAAACGCCATAAATCAAAATAGTCACGAAAAACGAGCACTGCCAGAACATTTAATTCTGTCAGTGCTCGTTTTTACAATCCTGCCTTATTCTAATTTGAATTTAGACTAAAGTTTTCTCGCAATCAGCGTGTGGCATTCTGCCGCCGTTTCCAATAATAAATCGGAACGCCAATTGCGACGATGACTAGTGAAATTAGCACGCCGGAGAGGTCAGAGCCAATCTCACTAATAATCACGAACAGGGCGCCTAAGATGGCAATCAGCGGTGTTACTGGAAATCCTGGTGTTGAGAATGGCCGCGCGGATGCTGGATTGCGTTTGCGAAGGAGAAAGACGCCCACAAACGTCGCGACGTAGAAGCAGTACACTGTGAAGATGCACAGGTCTGACAGCCGGTCGGGATTAAAGAACAGAATCATGATGCTGGCGTACACTAAGATGGCAATGGTGGCCACAATTGGTTCATGCGACTTCTTGTGCAAAAAGCTGAGTTGCTTGGCGAATGGAAGCTGGTTCTGGTGCGCCATCGCATATACAATACGGGGGAACGTCATGATTTTTCCGTTCAAGCAACCGACCATCGAAATAATGATCCCGATGTTCAGTAACCGGCCACCAATCGTACCAAACGCCGCCTGAGCAAAGTACAAAGTCGTTTGTTGCCCTAGTTTGTGGATTGTGGCGGCTGGAACAAAATGCAAGATACCGTAACTTACAAGGGTGTAGGCAATTAACACCAGTGAGATGCCCAAAATAATGGCTTGGGGCAATAACTTTTGGGGATTTTTGATCTCGCCGCCAAGGTTGGCAACTAGAATCCAACCATCGTAGGCGAATAACGTTGCGAGGACCGCCACCCCAAAACTACCGGTTGATTGGCTGATCGTATGTAGGGACTGTCCAAAGGCGTTTTGATTACCGAAGAACAGCCCGAAAATGATAATTGCCGCAATCGGTAATAGTTTACCCAGTGTCGTGGCAATTTGAAAGGCCGCGCCCCAGCGGTTTTCGAACATATTCAAAATCCCAATCAAAACGATAACACCGATTGAAAGAGGCGCCTGCCAGCCAGAACTCAAATTAAAGAAACCGACTAACAGAATCCCTAGATAAGCGCCAATCGAGGCAATGATGGCGGGACCGTAGACTGCAATCTGCATCCAGCCAGAAAGGAAGCCCCAGAGCTTGCCATAGATTTGTTCCATGTAGACGTAGAGGCCACCAGTGTGCGGCATTTGCGCGCCAACCTCGGCAATCGTCAGGCCGGCCGTCAACGTGATCAGTCCACCGAGCAGCCAAGCAAGTAGCGCCGCACTGGGTGAACCAGCGCTGTCCAGAACGGATGACTGTTTGAAGAAGATTCCTGAGCCAATAACTGTACCCACGACGAGTGAAAGTGCCGACCAAAAACCGAGTGAACGGTTCAAGGTCGTTTCTTGTTTTGTTTCCTGCATGACCTGAATTCCTCCTTGGAGCAGTCAAATTATAAATGATTGCAATTAGCATACCAGAGATTACCGACGCTGACAACGAAATATCGCCCTTTCATGGGCCTGATAACGTCAAAATCCGAACTAATAACGATTTAGTAATAGGAAAGTTCGATAAAACCATCTAGTCGGTTTCCTGGAGCTACAGAAGATTCAGAGTGGCGGTGACAAGGCTGATTGTGCCATAAGTGGTTTATGCAGCAACTTATTTATATACAGATATTATCTGTTTTATTGGTCGGTCAAGTTACGCATCAGCTTATTCATCAACATCTGGAGCTGTTGCCATTCAGCTTTGTCCAGTCCGCCGCGTTCCGTTAAAATGTTAGGCAGGGTGTTCAAGACTTTGCGCGTCGTGACCCCGGCTTCCGTTAAGGTAATGAGCACGCTACGGTCATCGTGTGGATTGCGTTGACGTGCAATCAAACCGGCCTTAGTCATCCGTTTTAAAATTGGCGTAAGGGTGCCCGTACTCAAGTCGAGCTGGGCGCTCAGTTTTTTGACGGGAACGGCCTTGGGCGGATCAGCATAGAGTGCCACTAAGACTAGGTACTGCGGGTACGTGAGATGATGTTCGGCCAAGGTTGGCTGGTATAAACGTTGAATCGCATGAACCGTCGTATAGGCCGAAAAGCAGATGTGCTCGTCAAGCGGTCGAATGGGGGCTGTGTTCATATTATGACCACCTTTCTATTGTAATTTTGGTTGAATAAGAAAACTTGAAAACAGATTGTATGCAATCTAATTGCCTGGATTATAGCATATAATCGATAACATATGGGCTGCAGGGTCCTGCAAGCTAGTCGCGGATTGTTATTGTAACCGTTTGCCGAATCTTAGTGTATTCATTTCAGACTCGACTGCGATAAAAATAATTGGTTCGACGGGTGAAATACAGTATAATGCTACGAGTAAGTAAGAGAGTGGGGTTAGATTGATGGTCATTGCAATTGTGATAGTGTTGGCGATTTTCAGCATCGGGTTATTTGGCTTACTGTTAGCCGGTGCAAAACGCCAAGGCGCTGCTATTTTTGACCATTCCTTTGGTTTTGGAATGGTGATTGGCGCGGTGACTGATTTTTTGGATACGTTGGGGATCGGCAGTTTTGTGGTCTCAACGGCGATTTTTCAAGCCAGTCACTATTTAAAAGATGAACGCCAATTGCCGGGAACCTTAAATACGATGCATGCGATTCCGACCGCCTTTGAGGCCTTTTTCTTTGTGACGGCGGTCACCGTCGACCCGGTCACACTGATCAGTTTGGTGCTGGCCGCGACAATCGGAGCATTAGTAGGTAGTGAAGTTATGACGAAGCTCAATCAACGGTGGGTCCAATTGATCATGGCTGGCGCTTTGATTGTGACGGCGTTGTTAATGGCGGCCAAACTACTAGGTTTGATTAGTTTATTAGGGGTCGCCAATCAAGCAACTGGCCTGGTGGGCTGGAAGTTGATTGCCGGAATCGTGGGTAACTTTATTTTAGGCCTGTTAATGTCAGCGGGAGTCGGTCTGTACGCACCTTGCATGGTCATGGTGTACTTCTTAGGTTTGACACCGATTGCGGCTTTTCCAATCATGATGTTGTCCTGTGCATTATTAATGCCGATTTCGTCAGTTAATTTCATTCGGCATGACCGTGTCGATTACCGCGGGTTGTTTGGAATTATCTTAGGCGGCATTCTGGGTGTAGTCGTTGCGGCGACGCTCGTTAAGTCACTTTCTTTAACAGCCCTCAGTTGGCTAATCGTGCTCGTCAGTTGTTGGACGGCCTTTTCACTCTGGCAGACGGCACAACGGCAGAAAAATGCGCTATCCTAAATTTGAATCATAGCAGCGAAGTTGTTAAGCGTTCCATGAGCTAACAACTTTTTTTGTGGGCTGATGATGTGATTCGGTTACGCGTTGTGCTGATTATTGTTTAGCATAAAAATGATCAAATCATACCAATTATCAAGTTCAAAAGCAGCCAGCTGAGGATCGCTGGAAACAGTGCGAGTTAGCGTAAACCTGCTATATGCTGCGTCCTACTCCGTCTTCCAGGCATTCTGTGCAATGGCCGGAACGTGGTGGACACAGATTTAAGCCGGAAACCCACGTCTTAAATACTGGTCTTTCACCAACCAAGCACAAGACGCTTGCTAAGTGAAATTTCACCACTGGGCCTTGCCCAGAATACCTTCCAGCCGGGATGGTATTCGAAAGGCAGATGTGTGCGGACCCAACTTTTCGTTAGTTAGTCGTTGGTTCCTTGGCATAAGGTCATTTTCACGTTCAACTGTCAGACTGGTTTCTGATGATAGATAAGCTTCCTTACTCGTGCTTTAGGATTTTGGCAGTCAACATCACTGAACTTGCCAGATAGAATCTTGTATAATCATCTGAAATAGTAAAGCTTTGAATTCTAAATGAAGGCAATTTTACAGACTAGTTGCAAGACTAGTGCCGCTGAAATTATTGGTATTGAGATGAATGAAGAATATTCAGGTAATCTTCTGGGTGCCCAAATGTCATAAAGCATCAACGACACCGAATAAAAGTTTGACTGAAGGGCCAGTCACCTAGTGTTCAGTGCTCAATTGTGCCTAGTTAGGTGGCTGTTCATCCGCCATTCGAGCGGCTTCCCGACTGTAGGGGCTGGCTGACAATGCTCAGTAGCCAAATTATTCTTAGCTGGAAGTGGTCTTCTTCCGGCTTAGAATAAGACTCGTATTTGAAATTGCGCAGTGATTTTCTGCGTGAGTTCAAATCGATGTCGGCTTACGTTCCAGCAATTGTCAGCCAGCCCCGGAAGTCGGATTAGGACGATCACCGGCAGACGAACAGTAAGCCCCATACTTGGCATGATTTAATCATAGAACCTGACCAACGCAGCTGACATAATGGGGATGTAACGTTTTACAGTCCTCTGACCCTATCAGTTTAACAGCACGTGTAATCTTGACATTATACACAGCTAGCTGTATAAAAGATAGGGATGGTGATGGGATGAATCATGATGAAATGGTGGCTAGGCAAGTCCTAGTGCTGGCCAGGCAGATTACGCGCCGCCGTAATCAACATTTAAGAACGGTCGGATTAACGACTGAGCAGGCGGATGCGCTCGTCTTTTTTACCGATCATCCTAAGCAGACGGTGACGGCGTTTAAGACGCGCCAGGGTATCACACACCAGACGGCTCGTTTGATTGTCCAACGGCTACAGGCGCGCGGCTACGTCCAATTAGTGGTCAGTCCCACGGACGCACGGGCCAAGCAGGTGGTGGTGACGGCGAGCGGCCGTGCCAAACGCGCCCAGTTACGGCAACACGGTTGGCAAACGAGCGCGCAGATGTTTGCGCACCTCGATGAGCAGCAACAACAGTTATTCTTAGATTTGTTACGACAGGTCAATCAAAATTTAGAGAGCGATGAGAATTGATGAAGACGCGTTTATACACGCCAGATGTGAAGTTAGTCCTAGTAGCGAGTTTTTTCTTCCTAATGAGCCCGATGTTGATCAACCCGGTGATTGCCGGATTTGCCCATGGTATCGGGGCGAGTTCGGTGCTAGCGGGGGTGATTGCTGGGTTGACCAACCTCACATCCTTAGTTTTGCGGCCCCTGGCAGGTAATCTGACTGACCGGGTGTCGAAGTACCGGTTGACCTTTATTGGGGGCTGTCTGTTACTATTAGCTAGTCTCGGTTACAGTTTGACGACAAATGTTACCCTGATTATGCTACTGCGAATCGTGAATGGTCTGGGTTATACCCTCTGTTCCGTCTGCATGGCGACCTGGATGGCTAGTCTACTGCCACCCGACCGGATTGGTTCAGGGATGGGGATTTATGGATTAGCAAACGCCCTCGGCATGGCTTGTGGGCCCGCAATCAGTGTGTTTTTGTATCAGCATTACAGTTATCAAAGTGTCTTCTGGCTAGCAGCCGGTTGTAGCTTACTACTGGTGATCATGATTCAATTTGTGGGTGACCACGGTGAACCGGTGGCGGTGCCCAAGGCGGATGCACAGCAACGGCACTTTCGCATCGTCCAGCCGCGCGTGATTCCAGTTGCGCTGATTTTGCTCTTATTTTCTTTACCATACTTCGCAACGCAGACCTATATCGTTAGCTACGTGGCCGCGCGTCATTTTCACGTGGCCGCTGGGATCTTCTTCCCAGTTTACGCGGTGATTTTACTCGTCTTGCGGCTGATCTTACGTGACTGGTTTGACCGGGTGCCATTTAAACGGTTCATCTGGTTGTGCCTGATTTTTAATCTGCTGGGCTTAATTGGCCTAACGGATATGACCAACTGGGCGATGCTTTTGTTGGGCGCGGCCGGTTTAGCGGCCGGCTATGGCTTGATGTTTTCAATCTGTCAGGCCAAGGCGCTAACGCTGGTACCAGAAGCCGACCATGGTTTGGCCAACAGTACGTTTTACATTGGCGTCGACTTAGGGATGTCACTGGGACCGATTTTTGGTGGGCTGATTTCCAGTGTACTGTCGATGACCTGGTTCTACCCGGTCATGATGGTGACGTTGCCGCTAATTGTGATCGTCTATCTTGTGAGCCGGCGGGGGTTGGCTTAAAACGGCGGTAAATTAAAATGCCTTGAGTTAAAATGGTACGAAGATGTGAATTGAAACTTGATGAATACTCAAACGATGGACGTCCGCTAATCGTTTGAGCAAGCTGAATATGACAAAAAGGGGGTCTCTGTCAACCGGTGTTGATGAAGTTATATTTAGAATCCAATTCATTTACGAATTGGGTTCTTTTTTTCGATTTTGATTTTGAATTCAATTTGAATTCGATAAATAAAGTTTT
>NZ_JAMSKY010000017.1:0-28715 GCF_023806745.1 Lactiplantibacillus sp. B652
TTTCAATTGGTTTTGGTCGACTTAATTGTAGCACAGGACGATATGTCCTTTTGTTGTACATAAAAATAGTGTTGATGGATATTATCTATCAACACTAAATATCATAGACCCTAAATATCCCGCCATAATTGATTGATGAAAGTCTGCATCAATCAGTTATGGCGGGATATTTTGGCTTCCGCAATGTGTTAGTTATTCTTCAGCATTAAAGATGATTAAATCATGCCAATTGTTAGGCTTACTGTTCGTCTGCCGGTGATCGTCTTAGTCCGACTTCCGGGGCCGGCTGACAATTGCTGGAACGTAAGCCGACGTCGATTTGAACTCACGCAGAAAGTCACTGCGCAATTTCAAATACGAGTCTTATTCTAAGCCGGAAGCAACCCACTTCCAGCTAAGAATAATTTGGCTACTGAGCATTGTCAGCCGGCCCCTCCAGTCGGGAAGCCGCTCGAATGGCGGATGAACAGCCACCTATCTCGGTACAACTGACCACTGAACGTTAGAAGACAGGTCCTTCGAGCAAACTTAAAATCTATCTTGATGATGCTTATGGTATTTTAGCACTGAGAAGATTACCGAATTTTATTGACTAATTTCAATGGCAACTAGTACTGAATTTAGTCAATAAAATTATCCTTGCTTAGAATTCAAAATTTTGCTATCTCAAACGATCAGTGAAGATTCTGACAAGTTGAGTAAAGTTACTTTTCTGAGACCTTGAAACATGGGTCGAAAAATTTAGTGGTTTTTAGAAACTAGTCCGACAGTTGACTATCAAAATTCCCGTGTACCAAGGAATCAACGATTAATTCCACAAAAAGCTAGGTCCGCACATGTCTGCCTTTCGAATACCATCCCGGCTGGAAGGTATTCGGGGCAAGGCCCAGTGGTGAAATTTCACTTAGCAAGCGTTTTTGGCTTGGTTAGTGAAAGACCAGTATTTAAGACGTGGGTTGTCGGCTTAAATCTGTGTCCACCACGTTCCGGCCATTGCACAGAATGCCTGGAAGCCGGCATAGGACGTCGACATAATAGCCGGTTTACACTAACTCGCTTTGTTTCCAGCGGGTCTCAGCTGGCCGCTTTTGAACTTAGAAATTGGCATGATTTAATCATGATCAATGCCAAATTAACTTTTGCAATGCGGTTAGACGTGAATCAAAATAAAAATTCGACTCGTGATGGTTAAGAATAAGAACCAGCGCGAGTCGAATTTTGGGATTAAATGAGTTATTTATGGGTTGGTGCAATGTTCAATCGTGGTGAAGGGAGTTGAATCCCAGCTGCCCGGGCAGCGTCCAGATAGGCGGACAAGAAGTCACGTTGAATGGCAAATTGCATCCCATTTTTCACGTAGAACTGGACGCGGAAGACCAACGTCCCGTCAGTTTGGGTGGTAACACCTTGAATATCGGGTTCCCCAATGATGTCTGGGTACTTCGGTACTAGTTCCGTATTCGTATCGCGAACGACCTGTGTCAGCTCTTGAACGGGTGTCGTGGTCAGAATATACAGGTCGATCAGAACCCGCATGTCATTGCGAGATTGGTTACTGATAATCAAAATTTTGCGGTTGGGAATGAAGTTCAACGTGCCATCTGGACTAGTAACTTGTGTAGTGCGCAAGCCAATCGCAGAGACGGTGCCCTCGATCGTTTCAATTTTGACATAGTCACCGACGTCAATTTGGTCTTCTAATAAAATAAAGAAACCGGTGACGATATCACTGACAAAGCCTTGGGCCCCTAAGCCAAGTGCGACACTGAAAATTCCGGCACTAGCGATCAATGTGCCAACGGGAACGCCCAGTACGGACAGTACGGCATAAATCCCAAAGAACATGATGACGTAGTGGTAAATATTCAGCGATAACGTGTAAATGGTTGAAATCCGGTTGTTGGCTGTATCGCTCGTATTGGCATTGGTCATGAATAAGTGATGAATCAGGCGTTTTCCTAGCCGATCAATGACCCAAAATAGTAAAATAAATAAAATGATTTCGAGTATTTTGCCACCAATATTAATAATAATTTGTTGCCAGTCAATTTTCTTAGCAAGCTTCATCCAGACGGAGACTTGTTTGGTCGGGTTCTCCACGGCTGCTAAGTTAATTGCATTAAACATATCTTCACCCTCGTTAATTGTTGTCTGTTCACTAGTTTATCAGATTTGACTTGGTCAACCAAGTGATTATCGTTCCAGCGTGATTAAATGGCCGATAGACTCGGTTGTAAGCAGGTTTTTAATTGCGGTATACTTAAGACAATGCTATGCTAGTTCTAATATAGTGGCTGTTGAAGGAGGAATTTTAGGATGATTACACACATTGCGGGCATCATTGCCGCCATTGCATTCTTATTACTAGTTTGCTTTATCGGGATTTTCTTAATGCGGATTACCAAAACGATGGGGGAAGTTAATCGCAGTTTGAGCAACATTACTGATGATGTTGACGCCTTGTCGCATGAAACTGAAAAAATCATGGCAAATGCCAATGAATTATTGAAGGATGTCAATGGTAAGGTTGCAACGATCGACCCCGCGTTCCAAGCAATGGGTGACTTGGGACAAAGTGTTTCAGATTTAAATGCAGCAACGCGTGAATTAACGGCTAAAGTCGGCAAATCCAACGAAAAACGCAGCAAGTTTTCAAGTGCTAGCAAGGTTGGTAAGGCCGCATTTGATGTTTATCGTAACCGGCGTTCAAAAAATAATAGTGAGGAGTCTTAATTATGTCGAAAAAAGGATTCTTATTAGGTCTTATCGTAGGTGGCGCGGCCTTGGCCACTGCTGTTAAACGTTTAGATGACGACAAAAAGGCTGAATTAAAAGCCAAAGCGCAACAAGGGATTGCAGATTTTAAAGATCGTGCCATTGACTATGCGTTCTATGCCAATGATGCGGCCGAAGATTTCAAAGCCGAAGCCGGCCAACAGTTTGAAGATGCCAAGCAAAAAGTCGCTGACTTCGCGGACCAATACCAAGCCGCTAAGCAAGAAACTGGTGCGACTTACGGCTCAAGCCTCGACCAAGCGACAGATAGTTTGCGTTCCGAACTAGCCAAGGTCGAAGATGACGACCTCGACGAACAGGATATCGTCATTGATGGTGGGGCAGCTTATCAAGATGCCAGTCAATCATCGTCAGCTTCTGATGAAACGTCGGAAGCGACAAGTGAAGCGGATTCGGCTGCGACCGATGCGTCAACTGACGAACAATCAGTAGCGCCAACTTCAGCTGAAGAAGCACAGCCAACTGATGAGAAGCCATCATCAGAAAAATAAAGCGTTAGGTCATTAATTGGGACACGGAGCGGTTGCTCGGTGTCCCATCTGTTTTGAGGAGGGAATCAAGTTGTATTCAATAGGCGCAGTTGCGAAAAAGACTGGAATTTCAAGTTATACCCTACGCTATTATGACAAGGCGGGGTTAACGCCGTTTGTTAAACGTGATAAGCAGGGTCGGCGGGTTTTTAACGATGCCGACTTAGATTCATTAGCCCTCATTCGCTGCTTAAAACAAACTGGGATGCCGTTGGAAGATATTCGGCAATTTATCAGCTGGTGTGCGGCCGGCGACGAAACCATCGACCAACGACTGGCCATGTTTGAGGAACAGCGTGAAGCCGTTGAGGCCCAGATTCACCAATCTTTATTGAATCTCCAAAAGGTCAACCATAAGATCGATGTTTATCGGCGCGCGAGTCAAGCCGGCAGTGAAGCAGCCGTGGACTGCGATGTCCTACCACTTAAGCAGACCGATGAATTACTGCACGAGGTTGCAGATTATGAAGCATCGCATCCACTGCCAGAATAACGTCAGGTGGGCGTGGTTTAAAAGATGGGACTGATAAGTTCGTACGCACTGTGATCATGCTTAGGTTGGACCGAGGCTGATTCACGCGCCAGTTCTTAAGCGCTAAAGTAGCCAGCTTGGGCCACTGAAAAAAGCAAGTTAACGTGCACAAGCTGTGATTTTAGGACATATCAAAGGCGCCACTAAGCAATGTTCGCTTAGTGGCGCCTTTTCAGTTTGATAAGGTGATATGAGGGAAACATTAGAACAGGATTCGACTAAAGATTGGGACGATCAGGTCAATGACGATACCGATAATCACAACGGCAATCGCGGCCATTGAGCCTTGAACCGAACCTAGTTTCAGCGCGTAAGCCGAACCAATCGTGTGGCCCGAAGTACCCAATCCAAGCCCGACACCGATTGGATTACGATTGAGCCGGAACGTTTTGACCAACCAGTCACCAAGTGCATAGATGATAACGGCGTTTAGAATACAAGCCATGGCGGTCACAGCGCTGTTGCCACCAATTGAGGTTGCAATCGGTAAGGCAATCGCGGTCGTTGCGGCTTGCGGTAACATTGATTTAGTCGCCACTTCGCTGAGGCCCATTAATTTTGAGATGCCAACGATGGCGACTAGTGAAATACTAGCACCGATAACTAGCGAGGCCAGAATGTCTAACCAATATTTTTTGATAATATCATTACGCTTATAGAGTGGAATCGCGAATGCGATTGTCGCCGGACTCAAGAACCAAAAAATCAGGTCGCCGCCTGGTTTATAGGCGGTTGTGTAAAGTTTAGCGGTGCTGGTGCCTAAGACCGTTGCGAGTAGTACTAAGATGGCGATTCCCAGAACCATCGCGACAAATAGTGGTTGAAAAATGAACAGACCGTGACTTTTCTTGAATAACCATTGCCCAATCAGGTAAACCCCAATGGACAAGACGATGCCAAAAAAGGGGGTCGTAATGAGTGTTGACATCTTAATCACGCTCCTTATCTTCTGGGGACACGGCCTGGGTCAGATTGGTTGCTGAGCTGGTCGGTCGACTGAAGCCTGTTTTGAGTAATTGGTGCGCCCAAATCAATCCCTTGGCTGTATAGGTCGTCACAACCAGTAAAATAATCGTGGCACAAATGATGACAATTGCCAGTTGAAGGCCTTGTTGCTGCATGATTTTCAAGTTAGCAGCTAGTGAAATGCCGGAAGGGACAAACAGAAAACCGATAATGCTAATCAGGAAGCTGCCAACCGAGTCGACCCATTCGAGTTTAACGATGTGTAATGTTAGCGCTAAATATAATAAGATGAGGCCAATCACTGGTGCGGGAACTGGAAAATTAGCTGGGAAGAGTCCCGAGAGGCCATTCGCAATAAAAAGGACTGCCGTATAGATTCCGATTTGAACGAGAAATGGTGCTGAGGCTGTTTTAGGTGTTGGGTTGGGTTTCGACATGACAATCATCCTTCTTTCCTTGTTTTTCGAGATTATCATAACGAAAAAAAGCGCATTTAAGCGCTTTTTTAGCCGAATAACAAAATATTGGCCGTGAACTGCCCTAATTGACTGCCGAATGGTTTACCAACTACATGCGGAGTTTCTCTCTGAGAGGCTTGATGAATGAACGGCCGACCGGGAGTTTTTGTCCATCACTCATGGTCAATTGATAAGTATGGTTAAACCAAGGCTGAATTTCGTGTATATCAGCAACGTTGACTAAAACACTGCGATGGACCTGAATAAACTGGTCAGAATCCAAACGCGCCTTTAGCCAGTTGAGCGTTTCACGGGTCATGAGCTGGTCGTCGTGGGTCGTAATCGTGAGTTCGCCATTATTGATCACCGCATAACGGATGTCAGTCATTTGAATGACCCGAGTCTTTTCATCCTGCGTAATCGTAATCACCGTTGCAGTCGGTGTAGTGGTTGACGGTTCAACCGGCGTCTTCAGGAGTGAGTTGGCTTTCTCGACCGCTTGATCGACGCGTGCCTGTTCGAATGGCTTCAAAACGTAGTCGATGGCGTCAATATTAAACGCATCGACGGCATAACTGTCATAAGCTGTGGCAAAAATGACTAGGGGTGGGTTCGCCAGTTGATCGAGATCTTTGGCCAACGTGAAGCCATTCTCATCGTTGAGGTCGATATCTAAGAAGAGCAGGTCGATTTTTTTACTAATAAGTAGCTGGAGACCTTCAGCGATGCTGGCTGCTTGAAATACAGCCTCAACTTGCGGATTTTGTTTGAGTAAGTACTCGAGTTCTTGCCGTGCGAGTGGCTCGTCATCCAGAACTAAAATATTCATTGAAATTCACCTCGTGTGAGCGTTACTTGGTTGTGATTGAGCAACCGATTTGCAAGGAACAGGCCAAAAACGAGTGGTCAGCGTTCCAATTTCGCGTTTAGATTAACCGAAAATAGTTCTGTTTCCAATCAACTGTCGGCGTGGGTGATACGAGAACTATTTTGGACTATCGCAGATTGATGGGCAGCCATCGCCAGCTATTTCGTGTGATTGGCTGAGCGCCTTGGAATCGCCATTTTAATCGTGGTTCCGGCTGTCGTACTCTGAATCTGTAGTTGACTTGCCGGACCGTATAAGCCAATTAGCCGTTGATTGAGATTAAAGAGTGCGGTCCCAGTGCCTGATTTAGAATCGATTGCGACCTCACCCAACTGGGGAAGTAGTGCTGGTGCGATTCCGTTGCCATTATCGCTGACCTCCAGCAGGACGGTGTCGGCCGATTGTTGAACGCTAATATTAATCTGATTATTTGACGAACGACCAGTAAAGGCGTGTTTGACCGCGTTTTCTACTAAGACTTGCAGGCAGAAGGGTGGAACTTTGATCTGAGCATCTGGCGCAATATCGTAAGTGACGCGATACTTATCGGGAAAGCGGGTCTGCTCAAGGGCAATGTACGAGTTGACATGTTCACACTCTTGCTGCAGTGGGATTTCAGTCTCACGAACACCTTGTAATGTCGACCGGAAAAACGTGCTTAGTTGCAGTAATGCGGTGCGGGCCTGTTCCACGTTCGTTCGCATCAGCGCACTGATGGTATTAATGGCGTTGAAGAAGAAGTGCGGGTTGATTTGTGCTTGTAAGGCTTTGATCTTGGCATCACTCGCTAGTTTGGATTGTTCTTCAGCAATTCCCAAGGCCAATTGACTTGAAAAAATCGAGGCCAGTCCCAGTGCTAAGTTTTCTTCAACTGGTGTGAGCCGTTCAGCTTCAACGAAATACATCTTGAGTGCACCAATCGTTCGGTCATTAACCTTGAGTGGTAGCACGATTGCTGACTCGAGTGGACAGTTGGCGTTGGGACAACCAATTTCGGCTTTATGATAAGCAAAACGAGCGGTACCGCTGGTGATAACGTGCTTGGAGAGGTCAGTCATCACCGTTTGGTTGGGAAGATGGTGGTCCTGACCAGCGCCAACGTGTGCGAGTACATTGACCCGGTCGGTAATTCCGACTGCATCAAAATTCGTATACTGCTTAATGATCTGGCAGACCTTAGCAGCGGACTGAACGTTGAGTCCTTGGCGAAAGTAGGGCAGGGTCTTGTCCGTCAGATTGAGGACATCATGCGTCTGCACGGCTTTTAGTTGTTGTTCATTGGTAATATAAGCGTTAATGATCGAGACGAACACGAAGGCACCGATACTATTGAGCCCCATCATTGGAATGAAAATGAGCTTTAATAACGCCAAACCGCTGAAAATGCCAATAAAAATCATTTGAATCCCTTCGGAGCAGATGCCAAGCAGTGCGGTAATCCAAGGACCGGCATAGGTGTCGTTGCGCTTGAAGTATCGTCCCGCAACACCTGAAAAGAGGCCAACCAGCATTGAACTGGGAATGTAGAAGAAGTCAGAGAGACTGCCTTGAATGACCCGGTGCAGGCCGCCTAAAAAACCGACCGCGGTTCCAACAATGGGTCCGCCGATAATTCCGGCAACCGTAATCGTCAGGGTGCGCGTATTCGCGATGGAATCGGACTGGGGCAACGTGGTCAAAAAAGTGCTTTGAATCAGCGCGCTGTCATGCGTGATTTCAACACCGGTCAAGTTGGAGATGACCGTGAAAATGGCGAAAATGATGATTAGTGCGAATTTGGCCTGCCACGTATTTTGGTTAATCAGGCGACGGAAGAAACGCACGTTCACGAGAATAAAAGCTAGGGCAAGAATAATCCCGAGTCGCTGTAAAAGTAAGATGAATAGGGTAAACAAGCGGGCAAACCTCCTTGAAGATGGTCTTAGCGCTGCTAATCAGGTGAGCGCGCTAGTAGACTTATTCTATGACAAGCAACCACGATTAGTAAAGCGGTTACTTGCGTTAATCGAACGATTTTAAGTTGACGAGGAAGATGGGGGAGAACCGTCAAGCCCAGGTTTTTAGATTGATAACAGGTTGCTGGCGGTTCCTTGCACTAGGACAAAAAAATCCGCCCCATCCTGATAAGCACAATGGGGCGGATTATTCATTTTATCGAGAATACGAGCCGTTTAGACTAGAGGTCCAAAATTTTCATTTCCTTTGGTGTGTGCGTGAATGGCTTGAAGCCTTCCTTCGTCACCACACCACAATCTTCGATCCGGACACCAGCTACGCCTGGAATGTAAATCCCAGGTTCAACGGAGAAGCACATTCCTTCAACTAATGGCATGTGGTTTCCAGCCATGATGGACGGAAATTCGTGGTCGGTTTGACCGATTCCGTGGCCGAGGCGGTGAATGAAGTATTCGCCATAGCCAGCTTTAGTGATGATGTCGCGGGCGATCTTATCGACGTCTTCAGCGGCCATGCCTGGTTTGATGGCTGCTTGGGCGGTCAAGTTAGCTTCCAGACAAACGTCGAAGATTTCTTTTTGCTTGTCGGTTGGCTGACCATAGGCGATCGTCCGTGAGGCATCTGATGCGTAGCCTTCATACATCACACCGAGGTCGAACAAGACCAGTTCGTTAGGTTTAACCTGAGTTTCGTTGGTTGCACCATGTGGATTAGCAGCGTGTTCACCAGCTTGGACCAAAGTATCAAAACTCATTTCCATGATGCCTTTTTTCATCAAGGCGTATTGGAGTTCAGCAGCAATTTGTTGCTCAGTGCGACCGGCTTTGACAGCGGCAAACCCTTGTTCGAAGGCAAAATCGGCCCATTTACCGGCAATGTTCAACTTTTCGAGTTCATCCGCCGTTTTGACGAGCCGCAGTTGCTGGATATATGGTGATAAATCCTTGTCGAAGTGGGCAGCTGGGAATTGCGCCTTGAGGGCATTGAACCGGTCAAGCGTCAAGTTGCCCGCTTCAAGTGCCCACGACTTAGGATCAGTGAGCTGTTCTTGGATATGCGTTGCAATCAAAGCATATGGATCTTCGTGATCCAAGTAACCGAAGACCTTGTATGGCCAGCCCATTTCCTTGATGGCTTCAACTTCCAGCGCAGGGGCGAAGAGGAACGGTTCAGCATCTGCGAACACGAACAATCCCAGTGTCCGTTCGTAGGGATTGCTTTCAAACCCAGTCAAATATGAAATGGTGTGGAAATTACTAATGTAGGTCACGTCAACGTGGTTATCTTGCGTCCACTGACGGACTTGTTGCAGTTTCGTATAATCTGCCAATTCAAAACACTCCTTTAGATATGATAATACTAGTATAGCGCTCTTGATGATAAAAAGCTGAGAATCGTTAGTGAAAAATAACAATCTCCGTGTGGTAAATCTTGCATTTTGAAAACAGATAGGGTATTATTTTCATGAAAGCGATTTCAGTAGCATTCTTAAGTTGCATTGAGACCGTAATTTTGCTATATTGGTTGATGTTGCATGAAAACGGATGAAAACATATGATACCAAGCAAGAAAGGGCTATTTTTATATGGAAAAGCAAACAGTAACAATTTATGATGTGGCGCGTGAAGCGGCGGTTTCAATGGCCACGGTTTCACGGGTGGTTAATGGGAATCCTAACGTTAAACCAGCAACGCGGAAGAAAGTTTTAGCCGTCATTGAACGGTTGGACTATCGGCCAAATGCCGTTGCACGTGGACTAGCAAGCAAGCGCTCAACGACGGTCGGCGTCATTATCCCAGATGTCACGAACATTTACTTCGCCTCACTGGCACGTGGGATCGATGACATTGCGATGATGTACAAGTATAACATCATTTTGACCAACTCAGACGATGCTGGGGAACAAGAAGTTAACGTGTTAAATACGTTGATGGCTAAGCAAGTTGACGGGGTTATTTTCATGGGGAACCATATTGATGATAAACTCCGTGCAGAATTCAAACGGGCTAAGGCACCCGTTGTGTTGGCTGGGACAGTTGATCCTAACAACGAAACGCCTAGCGTTAACATTGACTATGCAGCTGCCGTTGAAGAAGCGGTCACGAACTTAATTGGCCGTGGTCACAAGAAGATTGCTTTAGCACTCGGTTCACTCTCACAATCAATCAACGCTGAATACCGGTTGACTGGTTACAAGCGGGCGTTGACGAAGGCTAAAATTCCATTTGACGATGCGTTGGTTTATGAAGCGGGCTACTCATACGATGCCGGCCGTAAGTTACAACCGGTCATTGCTGATAGCGGTGCGACTGCCGTCTTTGTTGGTGACGATGAAATGGCTGCCGGCATTATCAATGCAAGCATGGAAACTGGCATCAATGTGCCTGATGATTTGGAAGTCGTTACGAGTAACGATACGATCATCACGCAGATTACGCGTCCAGCCATCACCTCAATCACGCAACCACTTTATGATATCGGTGCCGTTGCGATGCGGATGCTCACTAAGCTGATGAACGATAAGGAACTTGACGAAAAGACGGTCACATTACCATACGGGATCGTTCGCCGTGGTTCAACTAAGTCGGCTGACTAATGAGACGCCGGTGTCGGGAAGTCTGGTTGACAATCAACGGAACGATAGCGGTATACTAGGTTTGGAATCTGATTCCAAACCTTTTTATTTGGCTGGAATTTATTGGAAGGATGAGTGGTGCAGATGACCCAATTAGCGTTACGGCGGCGTCCTGGGAAGATTCAGTTAGGTCTGAAAGCTTCCCAAACACCGGCACAATTAATGAACCGATTACAATACCGACCGCAAGTATTTGAATTTTTTACCAGTGAAGCAGATTTTGACTCGGCGGCGTTTGCTGCATTGAAGGCGGCAGTGTTATTTGTGAAAGAAAATGTCACCGAGCAGATCGTGATTCACCACCCGATGAGTTATCATGGCGTTCACTTGGACCAATTGTTGGACCCCAAGCGCGAAGCTGAGGCATATCAATTTTTGCATGACAGTACGGCGGCCTTACTCGGTTTAGCGACGGAACTGGACGTCAAGGTGCTGGTTCATGGCGGCTACGGCAGCGACAGTGTTCCGTTGATCAATGAATATGAGTCGTTAAGTGTCGCTCGGGATGTCGTGTTGGAACGCCTAGACGAGCTGGTACGTCAGGGGAGTGGGCACGTGATGATTGAAAATGGGGTCACGGCCAGCTTCATGTACGGTGATCCACAGCTCGATGAGCGCATCATTCAGCATCACTATCCGCTGGTCTGTGATTTGAGCCACGTTTTCATTGCTTTACATGGCGATATGGACCTGACGATGCTGGCCTTAAAACGCTTAGCACCGCTGATTCAGCACTATCACCTTGTCGATTCGATGGGGCAGCGTCACGACAGCTTGCCACTCGGGCAGGGGTTAATCGATTGGCAGCGTGTACTGCCGGTGTTGAACCCCCGCGCAACGATGATTTATGAAGTGCCGGATGAAACGGATGCCACTTGCGGTAATATGTTGAGTAGTTATCATTATTTACGGGCGTTAGAAGTGCGTTCACTTGAAGGGAGTCCAATCAAATGACCAATTTAGTCGTCCATGTCGATGAACCAGAAAAAGTGTCGATGGCGATTAGTAACGTTCGCAATTTCTTAGACCTACGTCCAACCAGTACGGTCGTGATCGTGGTCAACGGGCCCGCCATCACCACGTTGACGACCCCGGCCTGGAATGACATGTTACAGGACCTGCCACAAGTTGAGGTGGATGCCTGCCATAACGCGATGGCGAGCCATCATATTCAGGCCGACCAGCTTCCGGACGGGGTCACCGTGGTTCCAGCGGGCGTTGTGCGCCTGGTGGATTTACAGGATGCGGGCTATGCTTATTTGCGGCCATAGGTGAATGGAATTTTGGCGTGATAAGAATCTATCGTGAGATGGGTGTTGTTACTGCTGGGAGTTAGACAAGCTGATTGGTTTAAGAGATTGGAGTGTGCAAAATTACTGACTCAGAGAAGAAACTGATCAAAAGTATAGAGAAATCAATAGACCCTGCCAACTGGGGTGGCATGCATCATTTAACAATTGATGAACTAAATCAACTTTTGAAAAAGCAACCAAAGGTCAATAAGCGCAAATATATGCTACTGACAAAATCGAAACAGCGCCCTTGACCGATTATTAAACTTTTGGCGCCTTGATTTAAGCCTCAGCAACATACAGGTTCAATTAAAGTGAGTACAGGCGGGTCTAGCGCTTGAAATCGCTCGCTTTTTTTGCTATCATACTTTACGTATGTTTATCTACTAAACTGAAAATAAATATGAAAGAAGGAGTCACACATGTCAGGACATTCAAAATGGCATAACATTCAAGGACGTAAGAACGCCCAAGATGCTAAACGTGGGAAAGTTTTCCAAAAGATTTCCCGTGAACTATATATGGCTGTTAAAGCCGGGGGTCCTGATCCAGATTCTAACGCGCAATTGCGGTTAGTTATGGATAAGGCCAAAGCTGCCAACATGCCTAAAGATAATATTAAACGGGCGGTTGATAAAGGTAGTGGCTCCGGTGCGGAGAACTACGAAGAAGTTACTTACGAAGGCTACGGCCCTGGTGGTATCGCCGTTCTGGTTCACGCATTAACTGACAACAAAAACCGGACTGCTGCGGCCGTTCGTTCAGCATTTACGCATCATGGTGGTGCATTGGCTGCAACGGGTGCCGTTAGCTACATGTTCGATCGTAAGGGTTACATCGTTATCAGTCGTGAAGATTTAGACACGGATGAAGATACGATGCTGATGGATGTTTTGGATGCTGGTGGTGATGATTTACAATCAAGCGACGAAGCATTCGAAATCTACACGGATCCTAAGCAATTAGCTGCTGTACGGGATGCTCTTGAAGCCAGTGGTTACAAGTTGGAAACGGCCGAATTGACCATGATTCCAGAAAACTTGACTGACGTTCCAGCTGATAAAGTTGAAAAGTTACAACACATGATTGATGAATTAGAAGATAACGACGACGTATCAGAAGTATACGAAGCTGCTAACTTCCCAGACTAATCAGTCTTAGCGCGGTTCTTTGATGAAAGTCAGAGGACCGCGCTTTTTTGATGGGCAATTTTTGGCGGTGATTTGCAACTTGCCTGAGGCGCCTTGGTTGCATCCAAATCTTGTTTTTAGCTGATAACTGACGCAAAACGGATGCATCACCCGGTGCAGTTTGCTAAAATTAGGACAGTTGAACATTGAAGGGACGAATAATCATGAATAAAGTAACCGTGTTAGGCAGTTTAAATGTCGATTCGATTTTACGCTTCAAACGTTTTCCAAAACCTGGGGAGACTTTACCACTGACAGGAAAGAGTGTTGCAGGTGGTGGCAAGGGCGCAAATCAAGCGATCGCAGCTGCCCGGGCCGGTGCCCAAACGACCTTTATTGGTAAGGTTGGACAAGATCAGGAAGGTACTTTTATGGTCCAACAACTGACAGAGAGCGGGGTCGACGATCGCTTTGTTCAGCATAGTGATGCGGCTGCGACCGGCTCCGCATTTATCCTGTTGGATGCAAGTAGCGAAAACCGAATTCTAATTGACGGTGGGACCAACCAGCTCGTCACGGCGGAAGATGTTGAGCAAGCCCAATCAGTGATTGCGGACAGCACGTTTTTAATTGCGCAGTTTGAAACACCGATTGCTGCGACCCAACGCGGATTTGAGCTTGCACGAGCCGCTAAGCAGAAGACGATTCTTAATCCAGCACCGGCAACGGACGCGGTGCCAGCTGAATTATTAGCGGTCACGGATTTGATCGTCCCAAATGAGACTGAGACGGAAACGCTGACTGGCGTTCATATCACGGATGAAGCTTCGATGGTTGCTGGCGCGCAAAAATTACAAGCACTAGGTGTAGCCAACGTCATTATCACGGTCGGTAGCAAGGGTGCCTTTTGGATGCGCGGTGGTGAACACGGATTTGTCCCGGCCTTTAAAGTTGACGCAGTGGATACAACGGCAGCTGGTGATACGTTCATTGGCGCGTTAAGCTCTGTATTGCAACCAGATTTCAGTAACTTAGCTGAGGCCGTGCGTTTTGCCAATCGCGCTTCGTCATTGGCAGTTCAAAAATTAGGCGCGCAGCCTTCCATTCCAACTCAGGCGGAAATTGTGGCTGCGGATCAAACTAAGTAACAAAAGCAACGACTTTATTATCGGCATCGAAATTTCAAAGCTATTCTGGAGCGCAATCGCTTCAGAATGGCTTTTTGGCGTTCAATCAAAATGTGTTCTGAAAAAGTTTAATTTTTTTCGTGGAAATGGGTCTCATTTTACGAAACTACTTGTATGAAAGGAGCAATCCATCGTGCCGTGACAATTTGATACTGAAATAATCTCAAACGAACAATATAGTGGTACAAAACAGTGACTGCACCCTTATCAGCCGTATTTTGCACCGAGGCGAGCTGTTTTCAGATTAATTGGCGTCACGATTGGCCAGAAACCCGCCGACAAATTGCCGGCAAACCTATTCAGGAACTGATTTTAATAAAGCATAAATCCCAGAGAGGGTGAATGGATTGATTGTTCGTGATAGTTGGAGATAACCGCAACAAACTGATGCTTCACTGTAGCGAATACAGCCGGTTTTGCGAACCCTGATACTTAGAAACTAGGCAGCGTGACGCAGCATGATGCTGTGAAATCAAGAAAGGAAGTATGCCAGTCATACCGTCTGTGTGTCCAACTGGGCCACAGACAATCTGCCTGGTATCACCGTGTGAAATGCTTCATGTCAATTGAAACTGAGTTGAACCAAATGATTCAAGCCGCCGTTGAACAACGGGCCAGTGATATTTATTGGATGCCAGCAACAGAAGGTTACCAGGTGCTGATTCAAGCCGCCGGAAAATTGCGCGCACTTGCCCAAATCAGTACCACACTCGCGCAACAGCTCATTAATCACATCAAATATCGAAGTAATATGGCCATTAGTGACCATCGGCGGCCGCAACTTGGCGCTATGATGCTAACGCTGGATGAGCAGACCTTAAACCTGCGCATCTCAGTCGTTGGTGATTTTTTAGACCGCGAATCGCTGGTCATTCGGATATTGTACGAGGGTGAATCCCAGAATCTCCAATATTTGATTCCAAGTCAGCGTGAACAGTTGAGTCAGCTCATGCACCATACTGGGTTGATTGTCTTTTCTGGACCGATGGGCGCTGGAAAAACGTCGACCATGTATGACCTAGTGCGTCAACTGCGGGGACAACGATTGGTGATGACCATTGAAGATCCAGTCGAGATCTACGAACCAGATTTTTTGCAGTTACAAGTTAATCCACCCGCTCAGATGGCCTATGCGGATTTATTAAAGGTCGGTCTTAGGCATCACCCGGATGTGTTTATCATTGGGGAGATTCGGGATGCGGAAACCGCCAGAATCGCGATTCAAGCTGCCTTGAGTGGCCATCTGGTGTTGAGTACGTTGCATGCACGGGGTGTTTATGGGATTATTCCGCGATTAGCACAATTAGGCGTAGAACCAGCCGTTCTCGAACAAGCCGTAACGGCCATGTCGTATCAGCGATTAGTCCCGGTGACGGATGGCAGTATGGCGACCTTATTTGATACGGTGGTTATGCCACATGAGCGCCCGAAGACGACACAAATGATGACGGAGAGGTGGGGACAATTAATTGATGAACAACTGGCAGCGGGTCGCCTTGATCATGCGACGGCCCATCAACTTAAGGAAGCGTAAGCGACTTCCAATTGCGATGCAAGCGACGCTATTTGAAACTGTGGCGGACCTATTGGGCAACGGCTTTTCATTCCAACAGGCCTTTCAATTTGCTGTGGATGTACAGGGACCAGCATTTCAAGTCCTGCAGCCCGTTCTCGTGCGCCTAGCAGCGGGTGATGACTTGTCCACGGCGTTACGTCCATATATTGCGGTCGACCTATATTATCAATTTTTAATTGCGGAGACGCATGGGGAGCTTCGACACACGTTGACGCAGGCTGGCCAGTTGATGCGTGCCCGTGCGGAACAGGGCCGACAGATTCGACGGTTATTGCAGTATCCATGTTTATTATTGGTCCTGCTATTGGGGACGCTCGGGTTAGTGAAGGCTGCAATTCTACCGAGCTTAGGTGCCCAGGCCAGTGTCGGTCACCAGGCGACATTACCTTGGCAACTAATCTCGATTGGAATACTGGTCGTTGTTGCTGCACTCGGTTGGTGTGGCTGGCGCTTTCAGCAGCTACCAATCAGGCAGCGGTATCATTGGTTGGTCAAAATGCCCTTGATTGGCAAGCTGATCAAGAGTTATTGCGGCTACTATTTGAGTTTAAATGCTGGCATGCTACTTGCGGGTGGATTAGGGATTCGGGGTATTTGTGAGGTCAGCCAGCAGTTTCAGGCCAAAGCTTTTATTCACCAACAGGGGAAAGTGGTGGAGCGGGCTTTGCTGCAGGGAACGTCACTAATGGCAATTATTCAGGCCGACCGCTTATTGCCGGATGAACTCGCTTTATTAGTCGGCAAAGAGAGCCCAGCTGAACAGTTGAGTCAGGAGTTACTGTATTTTGCGACCATGCAGTATGAACGGCTGATTCGCCAACTTAATCGGATGATTGGTTGGATTCAACCAATCATGTTTGGGGTTATTGCGCTCGTGGTCGTGGGCACGTATTTGAGTTTGTTGCTACCGATGTACCAATCAATGGGGGAGATTTTAAAATGACATTATTAATGAAACGCTTGATGAAGAAAACGACTGCGCCGCAACGCGGGTTTACGTTGATTGAAATGGTGATCGTGTTGGCCATTATTAGTTTGCTAATGTTGATTGTGGTGCCAAACTTGCACGATCAACGTAAGAATGCGTCCGTACGTCAACAGGAGGCGTTGACGGAAGTTGTTCAAAATCAGGCTGAAATGTACACCAGCGATACTGGCGAGGAAGCGACGATTGACAAGATGAAGGAGGCTGGTTACCTCAATGACAAACAAGCCAAGCAAGCGACGGACCAGGCTATTAATCCAATTCGGCCCACCAAGCCCAAAGCATAAATGGCTAGCCGCCATGGTTTCACGTTAATTGAAACGGTCACCGTACTTGCAATCGTGACCAGTATGGCCGTGATCACCGTCCATCGGTTTCCAACGCGGCAGCGACAAGTAGCCGATGAACAAGCGTTTTGGCGTGATTTACAGACGATGTGGCAACAGCGGACTTTTGAAGCGAGTGTGACTGGCCATCCGCAAGTCGTCAGTTTTCGGGGGACGGAGGTCGTCAGTTGGACCGGCAAACAGGGTCATCCGATACCAAAACAACAGTGGCACCTAGCATTACCGGCGACGTTGAAGACGGAACGCGGGCGCGATATTCAGATTTGGAAGAATGGTCATCCGCAATTAGCGGTCGTCATTTTTAAATCAGCGCTGCGACCAAAGCAGAAGATCAAATTAAACGCACTAATGGGGTGGGGGGCTTATCGAGTTACCAATGTTAAAGACGCACAGTGGTTTTATGATGATTGAGACGATTACCGCATTGGGCCTGTTGATGGGCGGTCTAATTGGGTTTGAGAGCCTCGAGATAATGATGCAGCATCGTGAGGCTCAGACGTTACAAGCGATTCAAGCTGCTCGTAGCACGTATGAGACTTATGCCATTGAATTATTGAATGCGCCTCAGTTGGCCGTGCCCAATGATTAAGCGTGCGGGTTTTACCCTCATTGAAGTGGTATTTTCATTAGGAATCGTGGCGGTCGTCATGGCGACTTTGTTTCAAGGCCAACGTAATCTTGCCCGCCGTACTCAGGTCGATTTACCGACCGTCGACTGGTACTTGATGCTCCATGAACTTGAAAATCCGGATCATCATTTTGTATTCACAGCGATTTCCAATGCAGCTGGCTTCGACGAGGGCCACAGTGCTGTCATTGTGAATGAGGCCAAGGACAAAGAATATCGTTTGACCTATTTTCATGTGCTTCATCAGATTGTGTTAATGCACAAAGGTGGCGGCCGAATAATCATGATGAGAGGCGTCAGTCAGTTTCACATCGAGCCGGACATGACGTTAACCATGACGACTGATCATGGTATTCATTTTAAAGCCCGACTACTTTTACCCGATAGGAGGCACGCACCAGATGAAGAAACACCGCGGGACGATTCTGCTGTCAGTGATTAGTTTACTGATGATTGGCGGGGCATTCGAGACGCAACGTTACATGAATTTTCGGGCCAGACAACACTTGCATTATCTGATACTGGAATCTTATGACCATCCTTATCAGGCCAAACCGCATCGATAAGTGGTGATCGAACCCCGTGACTTGAACTTAGCTCATAAAATCAGTAATATGGTTAAGGATTACAGATTTTGTGAAGGGGTGAGTATTCTGGCACAAGCAGAAACTGAGACGCTATTTCAGGTCTTAGATCAATCAGTGCAGGTCTTGATGCAGCAACTATCCGTCTCATACGTAGATGCACTCATCGAGACTGGTGATAACTTATTAAGTGGGACGGTTCACGTTGAGGATGGCAAGCCGAGTCAACAACAAGTCGAAGCTTTAGAGAAGTTGTATCAAAGTGTCGATTTAAAGCAGTTCGATGCAGAAACGATTCGGCGTGCAATTCAGCTAGCCTTGTTGAAGGCGATTCATAATGACCGTGTCGATCCTAATCATCAGATGACGCCCGATTCAATCGGTCTATTGACGGCATATTTGATTGCCAAACTGGTGGGACCAACGACGGACCTGTCGATTTTAGATATTGCGGTTGGAACTGGGAACTTATTAACGACGGTTATTAATCAACTGCAAACTGATCGGCCTCAGCCAATTCAAGGCTATGGGGTTGATAACGATGACAATCAGTTAGCCATCGCCGCGATGAGTATGGATCTACAAGGCTCTGCCGTGGAACTGTTCCACCAAGATGCCATTGATCCACTAGTCATGCCTAAAACGAGTATTGCCATTGGCGATTTGCCAGTCGGCTATTATCCACTTGACGAGCGAGTTCAGAACTTTGAGACCAAGGCGACCAATGGCCATTCCTACACCCATCATCTGATGATGGAACAAGCCATGTCACACCTGTTACCCGGTGGTTGGGGTGTCTTCCTCGTGCCAACAACGATTTTTCAATCGCAAGAAGCACAAGGCCTGTTGAAATGGATGAGTACGGCGGCTTATTTGCAAGGCTTACTCAACTTGCCAACTAATTTGTTCTTGGATGAAAAGTCACGCAAATCGATCGTTGTGTTACAAAAGCATGGGTCACAAGCACAGCAGGCTGGTAAAGTCTTGCTGGGTGATTTCCCATCCTTTGAAGATCAACGGGCATTTCAGGCATTCACGGCTCAAATTGATGCCTGGGTCAGCCAAAACATTAAACGTTAGTTGTTAGTCAAGATGCAACCAAGTCACGTTTTCAGTGCGGTGTCGATGGTGCCCACTGAGCAATTGATTCTATAACGACCATTGCGACCGACAAGTTTGTCGAAAATCACCTGGGTAGGGTCCACGACTACCTGGGTGATTTTTGGTTATTTAAGTGAAATCTATTCATGTTGCTATGCGTTACGTTCACTTTATTCACGTTGACGTGCTGAATCGCTAGATTGGTCAGTTAACAAAGCAAAAGGGCGGAGTGAGTGCATTCGCAAACGCTTACTGTCGCAACCAATTACTCGTGCAATCAAAAAACGGTATAGACCTATTTTGCGATTTTAACAAGCGCCCCCTTTTGAATGGGAAGAAATTGCCCGCTATAATAACGGCAAGGGGAGTGCAAAAATAATGACGAAAGACAATTCACAGCCCGAGACGGAACAACTTTCGCGCGGGTTAAAGAGCCGCCACGTACAATTGATTGCGATTGGTGGCACCATCGGGACCGGCCTCTTCTTGGGGGCTGGTCAATCCATCCACTTAGCGGGACCATCGATTCTGATTGCCTATTTGGTGACTGGACTCGTTTGTTTCTTGTTGATGCGAGCGTTAGGCGAGTTACTGCTATCTGACCTTAATACGCATTCGTATATTGATTTCATTAAACAATACTTAGGCGATCGCACCGGTTTCGTGGCCGGCTGGACTTACTGGGTCTGCTGGATCACGATTGCGATGGCCGAAATCACAGCTGCAGGCGAATACATGCAGTTCTGGTGGCCGAAGCTACCACAGTGGCTGCCAGGATTGGTCATCTTAATTCTGCTATTAGCCTTAAATTCAATCAACGTTTCAGCTTTTGGGGAAACTGAATTTTGGTTTGCGATTATTAAGATTGCGGCGATTATTGCTTTGATTGCTGTCGGTATCGGGATGGTACTATTTAGCGTCAAGACGCCGGTCGGGCATGCCAGTCTGACCAACTTGGTCAATTATGGTGGTTTCATGCCGAATGGCTTCAAGGGATTAGTGCTCTCATTTCAAATGGTCCTGTTTAGTTTTATTGGGATTGAAATGGTGGGGATGACCGCGTCCGAAACGGCCGACCCGAAGACGGTGATTCCAAAGGCGATCAATGATATTCCAGTCCGGATCATTCTATTCTACGTTGGTTCATTATTCTTCTTAATGTGTATGTATCCATGGCAATACTTTTCAGCTGCCCACAGTCCCTTCGTCCAAGTCTTTACTAACTTAGGGATTCGTTCCGCCGCCGCCATCATCAACTTTGTGGTGCTGACTGCTGCGGCTTCGAGCTGTAATAGTGCGCTGTTCAGTACCGGACGGATGTTGTTCTCATTGACGTATGATGGGCAGAGTAAATTTTCTAAGCGGATGGGTAAACTGTCCACGCGCCAAGTGCCACGCAACGCCTTGTGGTTTTCAACCCTGGTGATTGGCTTGTCAGTTATCCTGAACTTATTAATGCCTGGTAAGGTCTTTTCACTAATTGCCAGTGTATCGACGACCTGCTTTATTTTTATCTGGGGTGCGATCGTGGTTGCGCACATCAAGTATCGCCGTCAAGCTGGCTCGCGAGCTAAAGTGAAGTTCAAGATGCCACTATTCCCATTGTCAGATTACTTCATTCTGGTGTTCTTGGCCTTTATCGCAGTTGTCCTGTGCTTGAAGTTTGAGACGTTAATTGCGCTGATTGTTTCCGCAATCTGGGTGTTTGGCCTCTATGCCGTTAAGATTTTTAGCGACCGTGTTCGCCAACGACACACGAATTCATAATGACCGTCTAAGCTGCCTCGTGAATGGTCAGTGAGTGTTTGCGAGCAGTGAGATTTTAATCGCACCGTTAGAAATGGCTTTCAAGCAAACCTTGAGAGCCATTTTTGTATCTTATCAGCAAAAAATGAATCTTCGCCGCCTCAGGTCTTGTATCGTCTGTCAAGGTGAGGATTGCCGCCCAAGAGTGACTGTCTTGCATCGCAATTGCGTCTAGTCACTGTGCATCAAACGTAAACTGAGGTGGTTGCTACAATCAGATCCGCGTAGCTCAATAAATTCGCTCGTAGACAAAACTGTTCTAGTGTCTTTTAGGGCGGTGCGCGGTACAATATTAATTGACTAGTTTCAAAACTATGATTTAAGAGAACTTAATAATCGAGGTTGAACTGATGCAATACTTTACATCTGATACACATTTTTACCACGCGGATCTGTTGGGCGATAATGATTTTGCGCCGCGGCCCTTTCCGGATGTTGAAACGATGAACCAAACCATCGTTGACCATTGGAATGCCCGCGTGACTGATTCTGACACGGTCTATCATCTTGGTGACGTGGCGTTGTATTTCACACGCCCGGCTAAAATCTCATACGAACGGGTCTGTGCATTACTGACACAACTGCATGGTAAAATCATTTTTATTAAGGGTAACCATGATTCACGGGCCTTTTTCAAATACTTAGCGGCCCATGATCCGCAGTTGAACGGGCAACCTAAGTTTGAATTTCATGATGTCGGTGTGTTGATCAAATACGACCATCGTCAGTATTATATGACCCACTATCCGATGATGATGGGCATCGTGAAGCAAATCATCAATTTACATGGGCATATTCATCACTATGCCGTCAATGTTAAGGAAAATATTAATGTCGGTGTGGATACGCCGGAAGTGGATTATTTGGACCATCCAGTGCCGTTTGGAACCCCATTCTCGTTAGCGGAAATTGAGCAAATGGTGACGGGGAAGGCCATTGATTTTGCCAAACGGCAGTAATTGGGTGCTTGACCGGGTTTCGGGAATGCTTTAGGATTAACAAAGATAACGATTAAGGAGCGAGGACCGTGCAAGAGCAAGTTACCATTTTGCATACTAATGATTTACATTCGCATTTTGAAAACTGGCCGCGGGTTCAGCGCTATTTGTTGTCGGAACGGACACAGCGCCAGCAAGCCGGTAGTACGGTGCTCACGGTCGGTTTAGGAGACGCGGTCGACCGCGCACACCCGTTGTCTGAAGCCACTGAGGGACAGGCCAATGTAGACCTATTAAATGCGATTGGCTACGATGCCGTTACGATTGGCAATAATGAGGGCCTTGGATTGACGCATGCGGCGCTTGATAAGCTTTATCTGCATGCGAATTTTGATGTGATTCTTGATAATTTAACCAATACGGCGGATGGCCAACCACCAAAATGGGCACGGCCAGCGAAAATTATCACGACCGCACGCGGCACCCGCATCTTGTTACTCGCTTTCACGGCCCCATTCACGTTGACCTATCCGTTAAATGGTTGGACGCCAGCCAGTGTCAAGACCCGTTTGCCGGAATTACTGGCGCAGTATGCCGGTCAGTACGACGTGCTCGTCATCTTATCGCACCTCGGCATCAACGTTGATCGCTGGCTAGCAAAACATTTTCCACAAATCGACGTGATCATCGGTAGTCATACCCACCATCTATTAGTGAATGGTGAGCTCAAAAATGGCGTCTTGATTGCTGCAGCCGGCAAATATGGCGAGTATGTGGGGCGCATCGAACTCCAGCTTGATGCGCAACACCACGTTACGAACGCTGATGCCCACACAGTTCAAACGGCAAGTTTACCCGTTGCTGCGGGTGATGAGGCGTTGATTGCTGGTTGGCAAGCGCGTGGTGAAATGCTGCTAAAACAGCAAGTCATCGCCAACGTACCAGAGCAGTTGCGGCCGCATTGGCACCATGCCAGTGAGCTAACGGCGCTCGGTTTAGCGGCAATCACGGATTATGCGGGCACGGGCCTTGGCATGCTCAATGGTGGTCTCTTTATGCGAGATCTACCGGCGGGGCGAGTCAATCGCAACGATTTACACACGATGTTGCCGCATGCGATGCACGTTATTCGGGTCACGTTGACTGGTGAAGCCTTATGGCGACTCGTTTACGAGATGGAACTCGTTCGTCCTTTTTTAAACAAGTTTCCAATTAAGGGCATGGGTTTTCGGGGGCAAGTCTTTGGCTATATCCAGTATCAAGGATTGGCCTGGCAAGCCGCTGACCATCAGTTATTAGTCGATGGTCAGCCCGTTGACCGGCAAGCAACTTATCAGATTGCCTTGTTGGACCACGACCTGTTTATTCCGTTTTTCCCGACCCTGAATATTAGTGGTCAAACTGAAATATTATTTGAAGCAATGTTAAGAACGGTCGTTGGCGACTATCTAGCGCGCCAGTGGCCAATCCATTAAGAGAAAGGTGGTGTCAATGTGAACCGCGAACATATTGATGAACTAGCTGAACAACAAGCGGAACGCCGCCGTAACTTATATCACGGCTTGCGGACGGACAAGACCCACTTTGAGGTTAGCAAACACCCATTTGAAATCGTTTATGATTATCGCCAGGGCTTTGACCTTGATAAATTCGTTGAGCGCTACAGCTCAATTCTGAATAAGTATGATTATATCGTCGGTGATTGGGGCTTTGAGCAATTGCGGTTGAAGGGATTCTTCCGTGATGATGCAAAGGATGTCCAGCGCGCTCAAACGATCGGGGCGGTCCAAGATTATTTATATGAGTATTGTAATTTTGGCTGCGCCTATTTTATCGTGAAAAACGAACGGGTCATCAAGCCTAAGCGGACCAGCCGGCCACGTAAGGATGATCATCGTGGTGGCAAGAAGACCAATAACCGGCAATCACGTGGGCGCAGTAACCGCAGTAGTAGTCGCAGTAAGCAACGGCGGAAGTCGCATAACTTTACGACCAAGCAGAAGGCCGCGCCATTTACTGAAAAACGGCAGCGACCAGCTAAAGTGACTGCTGGAACGGGTAATCAAGCACGAACCACCAAACAAGCGAGTGGCAAACGTCACTTTACAATTCGACAAAAGTAGTGAGTAGAAAGAGGTATTTGGATTGGGCAAGTACAAGGGTTATTTAATTGATTTAGACGGCACTGTTTATCGTGGTCGCGAGCGGATTCCGGCTGCAAAACGCTTCATTGAACGATTACAAGCTAGTCAGACAGACTTTTTATTAGTAACGAATAATACCACCAAGTCGCCCGAGGATGTGGCGGCTAATTTGGCAGACAACCATGATATTCATGTTAGTCCTGCAAACGTCTATACGGCGGCATTGGCGACGGCTGATTATGTGGACGACTTGGCTGCGAATGGTGATAAGACGATGTACGTCATCGGTGAATTAGGGTTGAAGGGTGCGATGCTCGAGAAGGGCTTCAAGTTTGAAGAACAGACGCCCCGGTTCGTCATCGTGGGCTTGGACTACGATGTCACCTATCACAAGTTTGAATTAGCGACACTGGCAATCAAACGGGGCGCTAAGTTTATCGGCACGAATGCTGATACCAACCTACCAAATGAACGGGGACTTGTCCCGGGTGCCGGTTCGGTGATTGCGATGGTCGAGCGGGCGACTCAGCAACGGGCAACGTATGTGGGCAAGCCAGAAACCATTATCATGCAAAAAGCCATCGATCGTATCGGGTTGGACAAAGCGGATTGCGTGATGGTCGGCGATAACTATATGACGGATATCTCAGCGGCCATCAATTTTGAGATGGACTCACTACTTGTGTATACCGGTGTTTCAACTCCTGAGCTGGTTGCCAAGCAGGCTGTTAAGCCAACCAATGAGATCAATTCCTTAGATGAATGGGATTTAGACGATGGTGTGGCTAAATAAGCTTAAAAACGCCCTTCAGTGGATCAGTCTCTATTTGTGGCTAGTGAGTGCCACGATTATTGTGACAATCAATGCCAGCTGGCTGTACTTTGCGAATGCAGTCGGTCAAAAATTGGGGCCAACGGTCAATTTGACACTGGGACAGTTGATGACCAATTATTATCAGTTGCTGGCTTACTTGAATTTTCCGTGGGTGCCAAAATTAGTGATGAATGACTTTACCGACTCGGCCAGTGCGTTAGTTCACTTTGCGGATGTTAAAAACTTGTTCATGTTAGACTATGCGGTCTTTATCGTGACTAGTGTCGTCGTGTACTTCTTTTGGCGACGATTACGCCGAGATCAGCAATTGTGGCGGCTGGTCCTACCGATGCAGACGGCGTTATGGATTCCACCGGTAATTGCGGTCGTGATGGCGATCAATTTTGACCAGTTTTTCGTAATTTTCCACGAAATCTTGTTCCGCAACTCGGACTGGTTGTTTGATCCACTATTGGATCGAATTATTTTGGTGCTACCGGACACATTTTTCGGCCAGTGCTTCGTCATGGCGTTTGTTTTAATCGAATGGGCGTTTGCGTATGGCTTAAGTATTGGCAAGCAGGCGTTACGCGAAATAGATTAGTTGTGCCACTAAAAAAGACCCCTGATCACAAAATCAGAGGTCTTTTTGATTCGTTTCAAGTTAATCTTCGCTTTCGACAGGATGACTGAAGCGTGCGCGTAAGGCGGAAAAGACGGCCGGAATCAGTGAGACTAAGATGATGCCGATAACGACCATCGAGAAATGTTCTTTGACGAAGGGAATGTTACCGAAGTAGTAGCCACCACCGCAGCAGAGCATGACCCACAAGACACAGCCAATCACGTTATAGCGAATGAATTGCTGGTAGTGCATGCGAGAGCTCGCAGCGACGAAGGGCACAAAGGTCCGGATGATTGGCATGAAGCGCGCGATCGTGACTGTGATGCCACCGTGTTTCTCGAAAAAGCGTTCAGACTTAGCAAGTTGTTTTTGATTGATCAATTTGCCGAACCACGACGTTTCAGTCAACCGCTCCCCCAAGGAGTGACCAATGTAGAAGTTTAATGAATCACCGGCAAGGGCAGCAATCAGGAATAGGATGACGAATGTCCAAATATGTAGGCCATAGGTCGGGTTGGCTGCTAACGCACAGGCAGCGAATAGTAATGAGTCACCAGGCAGAAAAGGTAGGATAACGGCACCTGTCTCGATAAAGATGATGGCAAAGAGAATCAGGTAGGTCCAAATACCAAAGCTGTTGACGATGGTGACTAAGTGTTGGTCAATGTGCAACACGAAATCAATTAGAAAACTCATGATTACCTCCAAGTAATGTGAAAATTAATCTTATCTAGGTTAACAGAAAACCGTTCGAATTACTATGGCTAGCCGCTAATTGCAAGAAATCCTTACAAATCACTGGTATTTATATCACTTCTCTTGTATTATCAAGATAATTCTAATAGAAAACGGGTGATTTTGTGGCATATCCACAATTAGATTTAAGTCAAGTAGACGGACCAAAAGCAACCATCAAAACGAACTTTGGTGACATCAAGGTTCAGTTGTTTCCTAAGCAAGCCCCAAAGAGTGTCGAAAACTTTGTTGGTTTAGCAAAAAAGGGCTACTATGATGGGATTATTTTCCATCGCGTGATTCCTGAATTTATGATTCAGGGTGGCGATCCAACTGGTACTGGTATGGGTGGCGAAAGTTTATGGGGCAAACCATTCGAAGATGAATTTTCACCAGAAGTCTTCAATCTTCGTGGGGCACTCTCAATGGCCAATGCTGGTCCTAATACCAATGGCAGTCAGTTCTTTATTGTTCAAAAGCCACAATTAGATGCTGGCATGGATGAACAAATGAAACAGGCTGGTTATCCGGAAGAAATCGTCACGGCTTATGGCAACGGTGGGACACCATGGTTGGATTTCCGGCACACAGTTTTTGGTGCTGTCAGTGATGGCATGGATATCGTTGATAAAATCGCGGCTACTAAGACTGGGATGCAAGACAAGCCAGTTAAGGACGTTGTGATTGAAACAATTGCAATTGAAGATTAAGTGACACGAGTAGGAGCTGCGGATGCAGCTCTTTTTTTGTTTGTCTCGGGATTTTGCAATCTATCGGATTCAGGTTATAATATTAAAGATTGAAATGATTGTCAGTATAAAATGCTTAAGAAAGGATGGATCGTATGAGTGAGTATCGAATTGGCATGCGTGTGCATGGCCGGGTGACCGGCATTCAACCTTATGGTGCGTTTGTCACGTTGGATGGTGAGCATCAAGGGTTAATTCATATTTCAGAATGCCATGAAGGGTATGTCAAGAGTATTAGTGAGTACCTAAAGGTCGGTCAGGCAGTGGACGTCGTTATTTTAGATATTGATGAATATACCGGGAAGATTAGTTTGTCATTACGGTGTATCGAGCGTGCCCCCCGCCCAACTGTGAGTGATTTGGAAATTTACAAGACGTTCCGGCACAAACACTTTTGGACGAATCGGCATGTCCATGCAGGGTTTGATCCAATTGCCAATCATTTAGATGGCTGGATTTCAGATTCGTTGAATCGGTTGAAAGTGGGTGAACATTAGTGCAGAAACAAGTTGCAGGGACGATTCTATACAATGATGAACGGGGCACCCATTTCTTGGTCGGTAAGTCAGGTAACGGCTATCACTTTTACCAATTACCAGTTCAAGCCGGACGCTCACCGTTAGCCTCTGTGTTGTGGACGTTTCGACACACCATTGGCATCGATGTTGAGCAATTACGATTGTATGATTCGATTGTCGCTAAAATCGAAGGTGAAAAGGTGGCCGTGTTTGTTTTCGACCATTTAACCATTGATGAATCGATCCAATCTAAATTTGCAGAACAGGGATTGATGTTTGTGCTGGCAAGTGAGTTGCATGAACTCTTTGCTAGTGTCAGTGTGGGGGAAACAACGCCGTTTAATCAATTATCGAAATAATTTTAAATAAAGGGTTGACCTGCATACTAATTCTTGATAAGATATATCTTGTCGCTGCGAGAGATAGCGCGAAACAGCTAGGTGATGGGACTTGTGTCACTTCACCGTGAAAAATGTTTATGAATAAAAATTCAAAAAACATTAAATTGTTGTTGACAGTGATTGTTGTGAGTGATAAGATATTTCTTGTCGCGTTGACCGATACATCAGTTTCGAACGTGCGGCATTTCAACTTAATAATCACTCGATGGTGATTGCATAGTTATTCAACTTAATAAATAAAGTTGTTGACAAGCTTAAATCGAGATGATATTATGTAATAGTTGTGTTGAGGTAATCAACGCACGGAATTAGATCTTTGAAAACTGAACAAAGTTTCGACGAATCAAATGTGTAGGGTCTCTTGATTTTGAATCAAGAGCAAAACATTTGCGAAGTCAATTCGCTAGCAAATAA
>NZ_JAMSKY010000018.1:0-25097 GCF_023806745.1 Lactiplantibacillus sp. B652
TGGTTAGATAAATGTCGTCGGCTCTGGAAAAATTGTGAGCGGCACCTTAATTCAAGTCGCCAAATGATTATTCTCGCTTTCTTGATATTACTCTTAAAAAGATTTTAAACAGATTCTAATCGATAAACTTGATTTAACATACTAGTCCCTCGTTTCTACTAAAGCGGATGCAACCCGCAAATCATAAGGCGTGGTAATCTTAAAGTTATAGTTTTCGCCGCGCACCATCGTCACTTCTTCGCCGGCCAACAAACAAATCTTGCACGAATCTGATAGTGTTGCCTTTTGAGCATCAGTCAAGGCGTTATATGAGTTAACTAAGGTCTTAATGTTAAAACTTTGTGGCGTCTGGCCCTGATACATCGTCGAGCGAACTGGAATATCGTCAATTTTACCTTCCGTCCCTTGAACGATCGTATCGATTGCGGGTACGACGGTATCCACTGCGGCATGCTTCAGTGCGGCTTCAATATTGTCATTAATGATTCGTTGGGTGATAAATGGGCGCACGGCATCGTGAGTAACCACAATATCATCATCGTGTGAGCCATAATTTTCCTGAATATATTCAATGCCCTTCATCAGCGTTTCATTGCGTTCAGAACCACCAGTGACGACGTGCACCCGCTCGTCTGAGATGTACTTTTTAATCAAGTCCTGCGTGTGACTTAACCAGTCAGCTGGACAAACGACCAAGATTGCATCAAATCGCGATTCTAAGACGAACTTTTCGATGGTATGAATTAGAATTGGCTTGTCTGCCAAGGTCAAAAATTGTTTTGGCATTGGAACATTTCCCATTCGGGTTCCCTTACCACCAGCTAAAATCTGTGCATAAATCATATCAACATTACTCCATTCATGGTACGTATTATTTGGCAATTATAAACATAAATTATGGATTTTCTATGAACATAATTGTAATAACCATCGATTTCCAACGTTCGGAATGCGCATGTCGGAACCTTTAGCAAGTTGAAATAAAATGGTTATTAACAATTTTGAAAATCGATACGTCTAATTCCATAACATCTCTAATCTAGTACAATTCAGACCACACAGACAAGGGGCAATTCATAAAGAATTAGTAATGTTTCCTCACTTTGTCATTAGTGGTATGCTTGAGTTGCACTGTTAGTTAATTGACTTTCTGTTATCATTATTATGAACGGTTGAGCTCAGATATGCAATGGAATGCGTACCCTTAGGTCTGTGCTTAGAGACGTTTTTTGTTTTAGCGATTAGTTAAAGTAACACTTTACATAATTATATTGATACAATCTCAACGGCTATACTTATATCAATTTATTAAGATTCACAAGCATGCCTTAATATCAGCATTAACTGTCATTAATTGGTATACTAGCCCTAGAAAACTAACGAAATGGTTGTGATTATTTTTGACTCGTATACGACACTCTGGACTGGACTTCTCCGTCGCCACCCTGAATTTCCTGGCAAACGTCGGCATTGTCCTGCCCTATGTTTTGATTCTGTTTAAGTATCAGCAGACCCACAATGCCAATTACTTGGCGGCCATCGTCGTCTTTTATGTGGCACGGGCTGCTAGTGTTTTTGGCACCAAGCATCTGAATCTTAAGGCTAGCAGTTACCTGCTGATTTGTCTTTGGCTCGGTGCGATCGGTAGCCTACTGTTTTGTTTGACCACTAATTTAGTGGTTGTCCTGATTGGCGCCCTATTTTTAGGCTACACATCCGCCAACATTTGGCCCTACTTTCTAACCATCAAGCTCCACTTGTCACAACAAACAGATTTTAAGCTCAAACGGTTCTACTGGTTGATTTTTGCGGCACTCGGTGTATTATTTGGTCTAGATTTTGCGCTCGGTTGGGGCTATCGCCTAGCTTTTGCGATTCTCGCATTGTTATTCATTATTGCGTTACCCGCTGGTCGGCTACTCAGCCGTTTCTCATTAGCCTTTTACAACGACCATCAGGCTGCCGACGCTCGACCGATTAAACTGTGGCGCGTGGCAGTCTTCATCATCTTCTTTGCCGTAATTGGTCTGTTGACGCTGCTCCGGAAAGCAACGATTCAGATCGCGTTACCGGCCGTACTCGTTATTATTGTTGTCGCCATTATTTTACTCAACCTAGAATTGGCTGCTGACTGGCAAGCGATGCCCGCAAACAAGCTACGGATCGTGAACCGCGGTTTTCTGCTGAGCTTCGTTTTACTATTCAATAGTTTCTTCGGCGTATTTGTCTTCGGTAAGCTGGGGATGTATTTAGTGTTTGCCATTTATTTATTAGGCTTCGAAACGGGACATCCGCTCTACCAAGCCCTAGCTCACCACGATTCGCAGCAGGCCACCCGGTTGGCACGCATTGGCCTAATTCTGGGTCACGTGTTGGTCATCACGGCACAACCCGTGTTGTATGTGCTCGGCCTACTCTTGATTTCACTGTACGTCGGGTTTGAAAACCCAGCCATCAACACCAGTGTCTATGCCGCCGAGGTTGATGACCCCGATTTGGCTATCATTCATAAATACCGATTTTCAACCTATGGCGGCTTGCTGTGTCAATTGTGCTTCTTCGGTCTATTGGTTATTACTAGTAGTCTCAAACATTTAAACCTGATGCGCTTTTTCAATCCCAGTTCGGTTGCGTTGAAAACGACTTACTTGGTCGGCATGGTCTGGCAACTTGCTGTAATTTCACTGGTTGTCTCCCTGATTACGCTCTACGGACAACGCTACTTCAAGCGTGACTAAGCGTGATTATCGTTAAAAGGAGGTTTTCCGTCCATGATTCTTGTTGCTAGTGCAGCCATTATTCTGCCACTGATTTTACTCGGTGGACTCAATTTATCTGCAACGCGTGGGATGAGTCTCAGTGCGTTGGTTGTGATCGTGACTGGCTATTTCTTCTGGCATCTCAGTCCAATGGTGATCACCGCTTCGATTTTACAAGCGATTCATAAAGCGTTACCGATTTTATGGATTTTATTCGGTGCATTGTTAATGCTAAATTGTCTACGGGCCACTGGGGCTATTGATCGTATTAATCAGGGCTTTCAAGCCTTGTCAGCGGATATGCGGCTTCAAACGGTCTTGGTCGCCTTCCTGTTTGGCGGGTTGATTGAAGGGGTTTCCGGCTTTGGGACACCGGCCATGGTCACCGCGCCGCTACTAATTGCTTTGGGCTTTTCACCAATGGCAGCGGTGATTTTAGCATTGGTTGCAGACTCGACTCCGGCTGCGTTCGGTGCGGTCGGCACGCCTTTGACCGTTGGACTCAGCAACGTGACTGAAAAAACGAGCCTGCTCAACGCAATTGGCTTGCGAATCACACAACTTGATTTATTCGTAGGAGCGTTAATGCCGGCAGTGCTGATCTTAATTTTGATTCTCTGGTTCGGCCCTAAGGAGCACCGTTTCAAGCAGTGGCTGACAACCTTACCATGGGCGTTAGTCATTGGATTTGTATACAGTGGTTTGGCACTACTGACCGTTTGGCTGATTGGTTATGAATTTGTTTCGATCATCGCACCACTGGGCACTTTAGTGGTGGCCATCGTCACGATTCGGTTCAGGTGGCTGTTACCAAAAACGGTTCAAACCATCCCGTGGCGCACGGATGGCAACGCCCCACAGCCAGCCGGAAAACATCAGATGAGCTTGGTCACGGCTTGGTTCCCCTATTTACTAGTGGTGTTGTTACTACTCGCTAGTCGGGTCTTGGTGCCGTTAAAGACGGCGATGACGCACTATCTCAACCTGTCTTGGACGAATATCTTAGGCTACAGTCAAATCAATTCGGATTGGGAACTGTTATATTCACCCGGAACGATTTTAGCAATTGCCGCCATCATTGGCTTACTAGTACAAGCCCGCTCACTAAGGCCCTTGCTGCCAACTGCCAGTACCGTCGTTCGGTCAATGGGCAACACCGCGATTGCATTGGGCGTCACCTTGATCATGGTCCAGGTCTTTACTAATTCAGGCCTGAATCAGGCGGCACTACCTAGCATGCCGATGTACATTGCCAAGTTTGTGGCCAAATACCTCGCTGGTGTCTGGATCATCATGGCGCCGTTTCTCGGTCAACTGGGCGCGTTCGTTACTGGGAGTACCACGGTCTCCACGTTGACGTTTGCCCAGATTCAAGCCGACATCGCAGCCAATGCCAACTTAAGTACGACCGTTATCTTGGCCGCGCAATTGGTCGGTGCGGCTGCCGGTAACATGATCTGCGTCCACAATATCGTTGCCGTAAGTTCAGTCGTCGGCCTCAGTGGCCAGGAAGGTGCGATTCTTCGTAAAACGTTGTTACCAGGACTCGGATATGCACTGCTAATCGGCCTGGCTGGACTAGTTCTCATTAACCTTCTAGTTTGATCCATTGCTCACTTGTTAGACACGCGTTGACCGTCAGTCATCCGCGTGTCTTTATTTTTACCGACGTTTAGCCTAAAATAAGATTAGCATTTTCAACGTAAAGGAGGTCCGGAACATGCAAGTACGCTTAGTTTCAACCTTACAGTTAGGTGACCGCATCGTCGGGCCGACACCTGATACGGCTGCTAATCGGGCCCTGTATCAGCGCTATGCCAAACGGCTCCAAGCACGCCTAGGTATTGGCTTTCAAGTCTATCTCGATACTAGCGACGGCTATGACTTATTGCATGCCCGCGATTATGATACCGATACCAGTTGGGTCGTGGCGGCCAGCATTTACCAATCGTTAGTCGATTCTGAGGTGTTGACGCATCACCGAATCATCGCGCTCGCCGACCAGGACTTGATCTTGAAAAACACGGTGGACCTAGAGCGGCAGTTACGGATGCCGCAGTCTTAAAATGAGCAGCTACTGAACGCAAGCAAGCGTCTCGGTAGCCGTTATTTAGAAGTACCATTACTGCCACCGCTCAAACTAGTGACTGTCCGTGAGCACGTCCCTATTTGTTGACTGATCATCGCCACTAAAATTCCATAAAAAGGCTGTGTCCCCAGATTAACTATCCGTGACACAGCCTTTTTAGATGCCTCACTGGCAAGAAGTCATCCGCCAGTAAGTTGTTCAGATTTAAATGGCACTATTGCATGCTAGCAGCGAGTTTGATCGCCGTGGTAGCGTCATGTGCACTGACTTTGTAAACCACTCGTCCAGCTTGCCACTGAATCACTTGTCGTAAGCCATCCGTGGAGATTGATTCTAGCTGAATTGACCCGACCGACTTAGGTGCAGGCAAATAGTAACTTTCCAGGGTGTTGACCGTTTGTTTGGCTAAAGCGACCCCTAAATCGTTTTGCGTGGTATAGGTGTGGACTTGTAATGACCACTGGCCCTCGTTCCACAAAATATAGCGCTGCCCGGCACCTGAATCCAGGTAGCCAGTAATTTGATGACCTAAATCGACGGTTGGTAGCCCCTTGGCATCTGAAGCATTGCGGTGACCAATGGCTTGGGCCGCCGCCTGATTAGAGGCGTAGGTCTTCTTATTCACCGTCGCATACGGCGTTTCTTTGGCGACGGCTTTGCTATTAAACGCTTGCGCGGTTTGACCAACACTGTAGCTGACCGTGTAGTTCGCTTGGCTGCCTTGGTAGCGGACGTTTAGCTGCTGACTGCCACTGGTCAGGCCGTCAGTCTGTGGCAACAGAACGTTCCCCAATGCTTTGGTGAGTTGCTGATTAAGCGTGGTTAACCGGGTCGTGCCATTCGTCGTCGTTGTGGCCTTGGTTGACGACTGGGTGCTGGCAGACGAGGATGCCTTTGCCGTGCTAGATTGCTTTGAACTGCTCATCGTTTGCTTAGCCGCTTGACTCGTTGAAGTTGCGGCCGCTTTCGACTTAGAGTTAGCAACCGCTTTTTTGGACTGCTTGACACTGGCCTTCTTAGAAACGGTCGTGGTCTTGCGCGCTGATGATGACGAGGCATCACTTTTGGTCGTGGACTGACTCGTACTACAACCGACTAATAGGAGTGCAAGTGGTAGGATGAATAATGATTTAAAACGCATGTGAATCCCTCCCCAATAATGATTCACAACTGGTCCACTCGCCGCAGTTGGCAACGGTGTCCAAGTTGATTGACTTAATTATAGAATAACTGACTGCTTAATGCGCGCCGTTTGCACTCCAAAAAACACCGCTAAGCAGTCCAATTAACGTAAATGAACGTGATTGTCCTGATTAGCGGTGTCTTCTGATTTAAATTAATTTTCTGATTGCACCCGGTGCATCCCCCGTTCAATCACGAGTAGCGCTACGAACCAAATGACTGACCCGATGACTGCCCAGCGGTTGACGGTATCAAAACACAAGATAACGGTGACGGCGATGAAAAAGACAAGTGTCGCCACGTTAGACAGTGGGAACAATGGTAATTTGAACGGATTGTTTGCACTGTCCGCGGTCCGTTTGTAGACCAAATGACACACAAGTAACGCACACCAGACAATGATAAAGTTGGTGGTTGCGACGTTTGAGATCAACGTGAAAACCGTACTTGGAATCACGTAGTTTAGCGCCACAATGATCAATAGAATCAGTGATGAGAACAAGAGCGACTGCGCAGGCACGTTGTAACGGTTGACCTTACCCATCCACTTCGGGGCATTTTGACCGTGCGCTAACGTAAACAGCGTCCGACTCGTACTGAAAATTGCGCTGTTGCAGGCTGATAATGCGGCAGTCAAAACGACGAAGTTAATGATACTAGCGGCCGCCTTGATGCCGATATCACTGAAGACTTGCACGAATGGTGACTGACTAGTCGTAATCTGGTCCCAAGGATAGATCGACATGATCACGAATAACGCACCAACGTAGAAAAACGAGATTCGAATCGGGAGACTATTAATGGCGCGAGGCAGCTCCGTTTCAGGATTTTCCGCTTCCCCAGCGGTGATACCGACCATTTCGATACCAGTGAAGGCAAAGATGACCAGTGAGAAAGACATCAAGAAGCCCTGGACACCCTTAGGGAAAAAGCCGCCGTGACTGACCAGATTAGTGATAGACACCGTTTGACCGCCGACGTGCGCGGATGACCCGATCAAAATTGCACCCGTCACGATCAACGCAATAATGGCGACGACTTTAATCATCGAGAACCAGTATTCGAGTTCGCCAAAGGCACTGACGGATAACATATTAAATACCAGCAAGATTAAAATAATAATTAACGGTGTGACCCACTGTGGAATCCACGGGAACCAATATCGAATATAGATCCCACTGGCAGTCAAATCGGCCATCGCGAGACTGATCCAGCACAGCCAGTAAGTCCAACCAATCGCGAATTCGAATCGTTTCCCTAAATAGCGGTTGATGAATTCCAAAAATGAATGCAACCGCGTATCTGAGAGCAATAATTCGCCTAACGCGCGCATCATCAAGTAACAGAAGAACCCACCAATTGCGTAGGCCAACAAAATTGACGGTCCGGCCTGCTTGATAGCCGAGCCGGAACCGAGAAATAGCCCCGTCCCAATGGCACCACCCAGTGCAATCATTTGAACATGCCGCCGCTTCAATTTACGGGCAAGCTGCTGATTTTCCATATGACCTCAACTTTCCTTTAATCCAATTTAATAATAATTTTCATAAAATTACAGATTTTTTCATGTCCATTCATTTTATGATAAATGTTTGGACTTCGCAACTTTTGGTTAATTTTAACCGGACATTTGTGGGTTTCGATTGCCAGCAACCGTGATATCTGGTATATTTAGGTACTTTGATTCATTCTGAAATACCAGTCATTAGCACAAAAGGAGCTTACTTATGTCAACTAAAACCACTGATACTTTCTGGAAACGTTTCTTCAAGGGCATCGTGATTGCCCTCGGCTTCATCCTACCGGGGGTCTCTGGTGGCGTATTGGCCGCAATCTTGGGTATTTATGAACGCTTGCTGGGTTTCATGGCCCATTTTCGCCAAAACTTCAAACGGGACTTCTGGTACTTTGTGCCGGTTGGCCTCGGGGGTATCGTCGGGATTGCAGCCTTATCCGCCCCATTAGAATATTTATTAGCACATGCCCAAGTCATTGTTTTATGGGGCTTTGCTGGGGCAATCATTGGAACGCTACCGGCCTTAACGAAAACGGCAGTAAGCCAGTCCAAGCGCGATTGGTTAGATCTGGTCTGGTTCTTTGGGACCTTCTTCATTAGCGCGGGCCTGCTGTACTTTATGAGCGAACTATTTGGCACGCTACCAGCTAATTTTGGGGGCTTTATCGTTGCCGGAGCCTTGATTGCTTTGGGCGTGTTAGTGCCTGGGTTGAGCCCATCTAACTTACTCCTGATCTTAGGCCTCTTTACGCCAATGTTGACCGGCTTTAAAAAATTCGATATCGTCGGCGTCTATTTACCAATTGCGATCGGTGGGATCTTAGCGATGGCCTTGTTCTCAAAGTTAATGGATTACCTGCTCATCAAGTTCCATTCACGAGTCTATCACTTTATTCTAGGCATCGTGCTGGCTAGCACCCTGCTGATTTTGATTCCAAATCCATACGCTGCCGAAAGCATCTCATACGCCAACGCGACCTTGAGCACGTATTTATTTAGTGCAGTGGCGCTGCTAATCGGCATTGGACTCGGTTACTGGATGAGTGCCTTAGAAACGAAATATAAATAACCACTGAAAATGAGTTAATGGTCTGCATCCGCCAGCACCGTTCATTGGACAGCCATTCAGAATAACAAACGACGACGCTAACTTGAAGCTAGCGTCGTCGTTTTTAGTTTCAAAACATTTAAATTAAGTCTGGTCTCGTGACTCAGCCGCGGCCGTGATTATGGTTAGCTAAAGTGACATGACGCGTCCAGTTTGTGAGCCGGCCGTGATTGCGTCTCTCTGACCATGCCACATCAGCATGATTCACGCGTCACCACAACTCGATTGCTGGGCTAGAGAATATCTAGCTTTGATTCCGTCGCCGTCTGGGTTGCAGTCGCCGCAGTTCGTTGACCTGGGCTTGGATTTCACCCAACATCTGCGTCTGCATTTTTTGAATCTCCAGCATGTTTGGTTCATCTTGTTGAATCAAATGGTCGACTTTCGAATGCAAGACACGAATTTCTTCTTCGGACATTGAATTGACCTTAAAATCGTTGGTCGCTTGCAGTCGATCATACTCGGCCGCTCGATTTTGGCTCATCATAATCAGTGGCGCTTGAATCGCCGCCACCATACTTAGGAACAAGTTCAGTAAGATAAAGGGATACGGATCGAAATGATGGCTAAAAATCGGTAAGACGTTCAGTAGCATCCACACGAGCATCACCAGCACGAATGAAATGATGAACGCCCAGCTCCCACCAAACCGTGCGACGGCATCCGCCACCCGTTGGCCGAATGTCAGCGATTGTTCCAGTTCACTGTTAACATCGACGACTCGGTACGTATGGTTCGCTAAAATTTTCGAAAGCTGCGCATTGACCTTATCGTTTTGTCGATAATCATTTTCGATCATGGCATCCATCTTGGCGAGCCGATAATGGACGAGGTGCTCGCTACAAATAAAACTGCTGTTATGCGCCTGCGGGAAATCGGCCATGATCATCTGCCGTAGTCCCGATTCCAATTCTTCTAATCGCATGCCGTCAACGACCTGGTATCGCTGTTGATCGACAATGCAAATTGCTGTCTTTGCCATCAAATCCACACCTTTCTACAATTCCAGCGGCCGCGGAACAAGCGGGCTTGCCCCCAACGCTGATACCCAGGAGACGCGTCGCCGTTTGACCAGTCAGTCGTGCGTCAGTAACACTTAGTCCTCGCATTGGCGTCTGATCAGTTCACGTTGCGACCATTCAAAACGCCATCCCATTTTCAATACCCGTTCCATACCGCTGCTATCCTCATTATACAAGTTATGCAGATAACTGCCTAGTCAAACACGACCGCAAAAAGCGCCCTTAACAAACAGTGCGATTCAACAACGCATTGCAAGGACGAGTAGCCATTATTCTAAACTAAAAAACGATTATCCACCTAGATATCCCGTGGTAGCGCCCACGACATACGCGTCGATAATCGTTTTAATTTTTTTGATCAGTCAGCTAATTCGTCCATCAACATCATCGTTTGAGTTCGCCCATCGTCTAACACCGCGACCGTTTCCGGGAAACCATGCTGAAAGGCAATCGGTAAATCAAATTCCATGATAGCGACGTGGCGGGCTTCAAAAATCACCGTGACCTGGCCGTTGCGCGCAAGTAGCGCAAATTGAAGGACTTGTGGTAAGTGGACCACACCCTTCAAGTCCTGGTCAATGATTTCCCAAATACTGTCGATGACGGCTCCTGGAAGCTGATCCGCAAGTCCGACGGTTGCAAAACGGGCCTCATCTGGTTCAAACATTTAATCACCTCGTTAACGCGGTTTAGTTATCGCGGACGATCACCGCAACTTCTTTTTCGATTCGAATAAATAAGCCTTGCGAATCTTGGCGAAAATCGGCCTCAAGACTCGCACTCAGTGGTTTGATTTGGCCGACGACACTGCCAGTCGTCCCGTAAATGTCGATGGCTTGGTGGTCATCCGCCCACTTGACCGTCCAGTAGCTGCCTTCCAGCGCTTCGTCGACAAAGTACTGCGTGCCGGCTAAGACCGCGTCATTGATCACACTGCTTTCATCTGCGGTCATGCCCGCATCTAATTCCCATTTTAATTTTTGACCAACTTCAAGCATATCGCCTGGAATCAAGTTTTGCATGCCTATTCCTCCAATAGTGGGCCCCAGGCTAAGTTGTCGCTTTAGCCCAGTCCCTTTGTTCATTTACTTAATATCATACCACATTCAGACTTAATGACCGGTCCTCAAACTCGCGAGCAGCAGGGATTGCTAATCGGCGTCCCCTATGCTAAAATTCTAACAGATAACTAAGAAAATTAGAAAGTGGTGAATATTGATGGTGAAGATTTTAGCTTGGCTGAACCTTAAACGGATGACAATCGCAACTTTGAACGGCCAAGGGGCGCAGTCTGCCCTTTTTCCAAGCTAAATGAGCACTTACTACCATCGGACCGTCACGGACTCAAAAGACGACGATTGGGTCGTCTTTTTTTGTCCCGTGACACTAAGGAATTTATCTCAATGTTATCACCACTGATCCGCCGTAACCTCCAACTGAGTTACGGCTATGCCGCCTGTTCGTTTTTAGGCATCACCACGCTCTGGGTGATCTTTCTCCAGCAACGGGGCCTCTCATTAGTTGCGATTGGCTTATGTGAGAGTGTCTTTCACTTGACCAGTTTTCTCTCAGAAGTCCCTTCAGGCGTAATTGCGGACCGCTTTGGTTACCGCAGTGTGTTGATCAGTAGCCGCCTGATGGCTATTGGTCACGCCATTATCATGTTGACCGCGCACAGTCTTGGTTGGTTCCTACTAGCCTTCGTGCTACAAGCGTGGGCGTACAATTTACAATCCGGCACATTAGCCGCGGCACAATACGACAGTTTAGTCGCCGCGGATGCGACGCGCCGCTATCCGCACGTGACGACCGTTTTAAATACCACGATTGAAATTGCGGATACCGTGGGCGTCGTTTTAGCAGGCTGGTTATTGGGCCACCACCTCATCTGGACGTACTGGATCTACCTGGTTGCGGCGCTAATTGCCGTACTGCTCACTGCCAGTCTGAATATTCCGGCCGGCATAGCACCGACTGAAAGCCGCCCTGGTCTCCGACAAATCACCGTGGCAGCCTGGCACGTCCTTCAAACCCAACCACGTTTACGCGCCTTGATTTTGTTTGATGCCGTCTTTTCGGCAGTCAGCACCACGTATTACTATTACTTTCAAACCGTGATGACGGCGCGCCACTTCACTAGTCCAAAAATCACGACGATTCTCGTGATTGGTCTGGCAGTCAACGTCGCTACCATCCAGCTGACGCCGTGGCTACAAGCTCATTTCGCCCAACGTCGGCTACTGATTGGCCTATGTGGCGGCTTAACAATCGCCTTGCTCGGGTCATTCAATTCAGCACCCAACTGGCTAATCAGCGCCTATCTGGTGATCAACGGGCTGCAAGCGCTATTAGCGCCGCTACTGTCCAATTACTATAATCAGCTGATTCCAAATGGGCAACGCGCAACGCTACTGAGTGTCGCAAGTATGGGCTTCAGCCTCGCGATGGTCGGGAGCTTTCCCGGCATCGGCTGGCTGATACAACACTGGGGCTTTACTTTGACGTTTGGGACTAGCGGCCTGCTCATTCTAATAGTGGGCTTAGGCTGGCTGTTAAACGTAAAACTGCACGCCGTGACCGAGGACTAATTCAGTCTAAATTTGTCGAATTGGACGCGCCTAACTGTTTTCACCACCAACTTTGTGCCACTGCCTACTTATTGCGCGCATTGCTGACAAGCCGTCGCTTGGTTGTACAAGTTAAACCGAAGCTTGACTGGTTGGACTTAATTAGCTAACTTAATGCTGCACCAGCTGACAACCACGACCAATAACTAAAACGCACGTCAGGCCTCATTTTCGTAGGTCTAACGTGCGTTTTTTGCGCTTCTTAATCTGTAGCGGTAGCAAATTCCTGCCGTAACTCGTCAGCAATCGCGCGCATCCGCTTTGGAGTGTCAGCTTGAGTGAGCTGGTAACCGATGTAGTAAGGTGACACATTGAAGAGTGGCACCACTTTCACGGTAATTTGGGGACCTTGCGGATAAACGAACAAATTATAACTGTCGCAGCGTCCCTGAAAGTAAGAATGCAGGAGATAACGGACAACGACTTGAACCGCATCCGCTAAGGTGGCAATCGCCGTCAGTGGTGCTGTGACGTTGAACTCGACAAACCCCATCACTGGTTGGTCAGAAATCGTGACTGCGACAGGCCCGATTGTCATGACTGGATAGCCAGTTAAATTAGCGGCAGTGATCTTGGCATAGCCGTCGACCGCCGTCAAGCCCACGATTTGCATGTGCGGATGCCGTAAACTGCCGCCAGAATGCGGACCAAAATTTTTGTATAGTAAAACCGATTTGAAACGCCCGCTCGCAATCGTGGCTTGCCAGTGCTTGATTGCAAACGCGAAGACGGCGCGATTCTGGCTGGATGAATAGGTTGAGATATCACCAGTATGGTCACTGGATTCGATGACGATCGTCTGCCAGGTCGCTTGTAACGTTGGAAATTTATTCAACAACCAGATCCGGTCATTTTCTGTCGCCAGAATGTCCGTCAACTGTTGGCGGTCACAAAACGGGCAAGCGTGTTGCGGATGACGAATATTCTCCGGTTTGCCCTTTGCAATTTCAGTATCGAAGATTAACGGTAAATGATGCAAGGTTGAACGCCTTCTTTCGGCCATAAGAAAACGGGTCGAGAACTGCAAACACAGTCTCCACCCGTTTCAACTTATCGCGATTTAGTTCATTGGTTCTGGAGTATCGGCACCAGGGCCAAACTGGACATCCGCCATGGTGATCCACACAACGAATTCCGTCGATGCGAGTCGCCAGTATTGCGGGTCCGAAGCCGCCGGTAGTGATCGTTCAAAGAGCGCAATTGCTAACGCGTTGGCTGCATTGTCCGCAGCAACTTGGACACTTGAGCCAAAAGTTTGTGCGGCGGGTACATCCGGAAACCGAACGTCCCAATAAGTCCCTTCATCACGAAAAATGGCGGGATATTTAACTTCCACATTGCGATTCAATTCCATCACTCAATTCCTACAATCATTTTAAGGCTATTATACCCAATCTCAGCGCAAAAGCCTAGTGAGAAATCAAGCGCATTGGACACTAGTGGGTGACGTGATATGAGCCATTACTATCCGTGGTGACTTTGTAATTACCACTAACGGTATTTTCCCCGTAGTCCGTCGCTTCATCCAAGGTGCTAAACGTCTTCCCGGAACTCGTCGAACTACCAGAGCTCTTAGAACTCGAGCTAGCCGAACTTGACGAATTCGAAGTTGAAGATGAATGTGATGCAGCACTCGTTGAACTTGAAGCGGACGATGCGGTGGACGAATGGTGGCTCGACGATGCAGCCGCATGACTAGTTGTCGCTGATGACGAAGTTGCCGTAGTCGTTGAGCTGGCAGCGGTCGTGTTATCGCTTGCTGATGAATAACCAGTATCATTTGAGTAACTGCTAGTATCAGTCGTATCAGCAGTACTACTCGTATCGCTGTCACTAGAACTCGACTTCTTCTTTTTCTTCTTCGAGGAACTCGACGCCTTTGAAGATGATTTCTTATGCGCTTTTCGACTACTGCTGCTTGAGCTACTGGTCGTCTCGACGAGGTCTTGGCTGCTAGCAGCTTTGACGAAGTAGACAATCGTCCCCCCGAGCGCAATCACGATTAAAGCCAATAACCATAACGAAACGTGATGTTTTTTATGTGGCGATTTTGGCGTTTGCGGGTTCTTAGGATCCGTCGTGGACCGCGTCGGTTCGGTTGAACGTGTCGGCTCAGTCGACGAACGCTTGGATCCACCTGATAGCTTAGAATTAGTTGTTGGTGGCGGCGTGGGGGTCCCTTGAGAACTCGCCTTCCGTCCCCGCTTGCCATTTTTTGCCTCACGCGCTTTTAAGCGTGACATGCGCGTCTGTTTTTGTTCAGGCATTAACTATCGCACTTCCTTTCTTGCTTTCGACAGTTTACCATATTTTGGGCGATTTGTCCCCCGGATGATAAAAGAAACAATCAAGAAAATGTGCAGAAGCTGATATCAGAATATTAGGCCTTTAATTGTAAATTATCATAATAATTAGCCATGACGCCATACGTGTACGGCGTCAGCCATAATTGGCCGATACCGGCAGTCAAAGCGCTCAGAATTGCCCAACCCAAGAAGCTCAGTTGTAATACGAAAAATTGCCACTTGTGGCCGACCATCAGTTGACGACTGCGGGTCACGGCATCCCGAAAACGGGGCCGCGGTTGGCCGTCAGCTAACGCCTGAGCGAGCATATCTTTGTACACAAAATAAGTTTGTGAGTAAGCGTATGCCTTGATGATCCCGGGGACGATCAATAATAGCGTCCACAAAAAAATCAAGACGACGCGATAAATCGTTAATCCGACTAATGACCAGCCGTATTTCTTGGTAAAGCCCACGGTCGAATCGCTGACTGGATGAATCTGGCGTTCCGGATTGCGGACCCAGTCGAGCATCGCATAACTAGTGCCAATCCGGAAAAGCTGAATGACCAAGGCGATTACGATTTGCACCAGCAGGACGCCAGCTAAGGTAGCTAAGACTAACGTGACTTGCTGGCCAGTCACCGTGCCCAATCGACTCGCTGAATGCCAGCTGGAAGTTGGACTGGTCCCGCGAATTTGATCAGAATAATTGGACATGATGCTATAAATCGAGAGCAAACTGACAATGATGCACAGTAAAATGGCATCTTTCCAACGTCCTTTGAATAATTGTTTAATTTCGGTCTTTAAATCAGCCCGTGTTTTTTGTTCCATCTGTTCTCCTCACTTTCATCATCACGAGGCTAGTTCGACTTTGACGACCAGCCGTCGTTTGTCACAGTTGCGTTGTTGGTATGTGCCACCTATTTAGATGACGGCACGCTATATAATCAATGTTACTAGTGCAAAACGGCGCTGACAAATCTGCCAGCGCCGTTTGGTTGTTATCCGAATAATTGCTTGTGCATGACGACCACGGGCGCGCCGTCCTCATCATAGGGGCCAGCGGTGGCCTGATAGCCACAGCGCTCATAAAATGACTGCGCCGTAAGCTCGCCGTGAATCGTACCTAATTGATAGCCATGCGTCACGGCCCAGTCTTCGGCGGCGGTCAACAACTGTTGGCCAAGGCCCTGACCACGATACGCTTGACGCGTACAAACGCGGCCAAAACGCATGACCCCGTCCGCTTGTGGTTCCAATCGTAGGGTCGCTACCGGCAAGTCCGGACGCAAGTAGGCCACCCCATATAGCCGCTCGTCGGTGTCCTTTTCATCAAACTCAACCGTCGCTGCGATGCCCCGTTCTTCAACGAAGACCGCTTGACGCAGGGCGTACGCTGCTGCCCGATTGGCGGGCGTCGCTTCAAATTTAATCTGCATCTGGATAAGCCTTGTCAATATCTTTCAACCAAGCGAGCGCGAGCGACTTATCACCTAAATGCGCCCCAATGACCGGGCCAAAATACGTGATATCGATTGGCATGTCAGGATACTGCTGCTGCAATTTTTGTTTCCAATCCTCAGCTGCCGCTAAGTTATTGCCTTGAACGATGATGGCTCGCAATGGGTAATCGACCTTCGCTTGTGCTTGTGCGAAGAGCTGTTCGACACGCGCCAGTGCTTTCTTGGTCGAGCGGACCTTTTCAAAGGCCACGATTTCATGACTGTCATCATCAAAGGTCAGTAGTGGCTTGATTCGTAGCACACTACCGATAAAAGCGGAAGCGTTAGATAGCCGGCCGCCCCGCACTAAATTTTGTAAATCATCGACAATAAAATACTCGCCCATGGAAGCTCGTAAGTCATCCAACCGTGCTAGAATTTCATCGACTGAACGACCAGCTTTCGCCATCCGCGCCGCTTCTAGTGCCAAATAGCCCATCAACCGCACCGTGATTTGTGAATCGTACGGGTAAAGTTGAATGTTATCGACCATGTCGCGCATATTCATTAGACTATTGTAAAAGCCGGAGATCGTACTAGCTAAATGAATACTAATGACGGCATCGTAACCTTGATCACCAAGTCGATTGTAAAACGCCACCATTTCCCCCACGGGTGGTTGCGACGTACTAGGGAATGACTTGAAAGATTTCATATTGGCATAGAAGTCGTCAGTCTTGATATCGACCCCTTCTTGATACACTTTTCCATCTATAATAACCGGAATCGGCACGACATGAATATCGTTGTCCGCGACCTCTTGCGGTGTCAAATAGCTCGTGCTGTCAGTAACAACAGCAATCTTCATGACTTACACCTACTTCTCATCTTAAGTAATATCAAACATCATAGCATAAAATTAAGCGAGACTCTACCTTCGACCGCTCGGAAAGTTAGGGTTCTAAAATCCGACTGACTGATTTGTTGAGACGATTCAACAAGATCCGCAATAAGTTTTGTTCATCTTGGGGCCACTTGTCAAAAACGTCGGCTTCAAACTGTTCATAAGCGGCGTTGATCGCGTTGAGTGCAGTCAGGCCAGCAGGCGTAATCGTATAAACGAGTTGGCGCCGGTCGCGGCCGACCGCTTCCTTGCTGAGTTTCTCCTTTTTAACGAGGCTGGCGAGTTGCCGGCTAAGTGTTGAGGTATCCAATTGCATCGCCGTGGCTAATTTTTCTTGCGTGTTCGCACCCGTGTTCAATTGGATCAGTAATTGCCATTCCGCAACCGTCACCCCTTGTGCCTTGGTCAATTGTTTTAAGCTGGCCGTTTGGAGTTTAGCCGTCTCTGCTAGTGCCGTTAAGCTTGATTTCATGTCCTTCATTCCTCTCAACAATAATTCACATTTGCATTATACAATATTAAACCGATAATTACGATGTTTTTTTGAAATTAAAGCCGGTAAAATCGTTTTTGCATATAACATTTAGGCGCTAATTCAACCGAATTTCAGCTTTGGCAGGCGAACTGTAACGCCCACCACTATCCATTCGTACCCGCACACCGGCAAAATCTGGGGAAGTCCTAGCTAATTTTCAAATGGATCTGTTTATTGGGAACAAATCGACGTCCAAATTGCTGGGCTTACTAAAACACCTGGCATCCGCGGGTCGGTAACTTGTCTTTAAGTGCTGAATAACGGTATACTAGTAGCCGGTTAACTGTCCGCGGACAGTTTATAAACGAAACTTTAAGAAAGCGAGTGAGCACATGTCCTTTGATGGTTTATTCACCCATGCGATGGTCACCGAATTACGCCAAACCTTAGTTGGCGGTCGTATTTCCAAAATTAATCAGCCCTACCAAAACGAGTTAATCCTCACGATTCGTGCTAATCGGCAGAATTATCCAGTCTTGCTATCGGCTGATCCGACCTATCCACGGATTCAGACCACCCAAATTCCATACGTCAATCCAGCCGTACCAACGAACTTCGCGATGATGATGCGGAAGTACTTGCAAGGCGCAGTCGTCACTGCCGTCACCCAGATGGCTAATGACCGGGTCGTTCACCTGACTGTCGCAACCCGCAACGAGTTAGGTGATGCTGAGACACTGACGTTGATTATCGAAATCATGGCGCGGCACAGTAACGTCATTTTAGTTGATGATCAAACGAGCAAAATCATCGATGTCATCAAGCACGTGGGCGCCGACCAAAACCGCTACCGGTTGTTACTACCCGGTGCCACCTATATCCAGCCACCCAAGCAAGACAAAATCGATCCGTTCACGCCCAATACTGATTATCAAACATTGGTGCGCGATTATCCAAACGAAGATGTCCTCGCTAAGCAGTTGCAGCAGCACTATCAAGGTTTAGGTCGCGACAGTGCCCAACAGTTGGCTGCTGACTTGCACCAACCAGGCGATATAGCCGCACACTACCAAGCCTTCTTGGCACAGTTCGATCATCCAGAACCAACGCTAATCACCTTGCCAAATCGTAAAACGATGTTTGCAGCCGGCAAGTTCGACCATTTTGGTCCGGCCACCCGCCAGTTTGACACGCTCAGTCAGTTGCTCGATTTTTACTATGCGGATGCAGCCCAACGCGAACGCGTCCAGCAACAAGCCGGTAATTTGATTCGGGTCGTCAAAAACAACCTGAAGAAGAACCGTAACAAGCTCAAAAAGCTGGAACAGACTTTAGCCAATACCAAGCAGGCCGATGAACTCCGGCTCAAGGGTGAAATTCTGACGACTTATTTACACGAGGTCAAACGTGGGATGACTGAAATTACATTACCTGATTATTATCATGATAATGCACCATTAAAAATTCAGTTGTCTAACCAGTTGTCACCTTCACGCAACGCCCAAAAATACTTCTCGCGGTATCAGAAACAAAAGAATGCGGTCGGCTATGTCGGTGAACAGATCGACTTGACGCAGGCTGAAATCGACTACCTGGATAACATTCAGACCCAGATCGAATTAGCCAGCCCAGCCGACATCGCCGAAATTCGCGAAGAATTGACGCAACAGGGCTATCTGAAGCAACATCATACCAAGAAGAAGCAGCGTAGTTCACGGCGGCCTAGTCAACCACAGGCGTTTATCGCAACGGATGGCACCCCCATCTCAGTCGGTAAGAACAATCGACAAAATGACCAGTTGACGCTCAAAACCGCTCATAAGAGTGATTATTGGTTGCATACGCAGAAAATTCCGGGATCTCACGTCATCGTGCATTCTGACCACCCGAGTGAAACGACCTTGATGGAAGCGGCCAACTTGGCTGCCTACTTCTCAAAGGCGCGTGATTCGGCGACAGTCCCCGTTGATTACGTCCAAGTACGGCGAATCCGCAAACCAAACGGCGCCAAGCCTGGATTCGTGATTTATGAAGGGCAAAAGACCTTATACGTCTCACCGGATGCCCAACTTGTCGAACAGCTCACACCGAAAGATTAGTGTCTAAACGGGTAGCGGCTCGTTTGGCCCACACGCGGCTTATCCTAATCGCAACAGGACTAGATCAATCAAAACCAGCACCCGTTGATTGACATTTAATGACACCGAACTAAAATCAGTATAATCACCACCAAAACGAGCCACTGGCAACCCAACCGGATTGTCCAATGGCTCGTTTTTTTAGTTGATCTTCGACTGGTGCCACCAATCTGTGCCAGCAATTTAAGCATCTGACTTGCCGCTGGAATGGTGCACCAGCGAGCTAGTTTTCTGGATGATACTCAGATCATCGTTAGCTTACATCAGTCCCTAGCGAATAAGCGTCACACTTCGCGCCGCCGGAACAACAGCCAACCTAACGCCAAGAAAAGACCAATATAGACTAAGTTACCCCAGAAAAATTGCATGTTGGATAACTTGGTCACATGGCTGAGTGACGCAACCCGCAGCTGTGACGCATAGTTGAACATGTTGATTGGATTCCATTTGAGCCACGCGTACTTTTTAATCAGCGCAATCATCGGCACGTTGACGAGTGAAAGTAAAAAGTACCCGACGATGCCGACAGCCACCGCCGTCCCTGACCGTTTAAAGCCCGTCGCAACGAGTAACACAAGACTAAGTAACAGCCAAGTATTCATGAAGTCCCCGGCCGTAGCGGCTAACCACTGCTTCCAAAAGCTGGGATGGGCAAAGATCATGAACTTATCGTTGAGGAGACTGACTTTTAGCAGCAACGTCAACCCTAGCGTCCCCACGTATAAAATCAAACTGTACGTTAACATCGTCAGCCATTTACTGACCAGGACCTGCCCCCGCGTATACGACTGGGTCAAGACCGTTTTGATGGTGCCATATTGATATTCCATCGTCACCATCGCCGCAGCCGTGCCCATAATAAAGAAGACCAGGAATTGCCCCGTTTCAAAATTATCATTGAACAAAGCTTTAGCGGGGAAGAGTTTGGCATTGACGCGTGCCAGACTAGCAAAGGCTACTGCTAGTGCGATTAAGATACCGGGACACCACCACGTCGATTGCTTCTTAAGCAACTTACGCAATTCTTGTCGATATAAAGTTATCATCTGCCCCACCCCCTAGGCCTTAGATGACGCTAATAAGGTCAACACGATCTGTTCCAAATCGGCGTCCTGGTGTTGAACATCTGTCACCGTGATGTGCTGCTGTTGCAACACGGCTAAGACATCCGCCACTGATTGATCCGGTGCTAGAAGCAGTTTAACTGGCGTTCCGGCTGCTAACTGATAACCCGCCGCAGTCAAGGCTGCTTTGGCCTGACCGTCATGTTCAGTCGCGACCACAACGTAATGTTCAGTCAACGCCAGAGCTGCGGCCATCGTCGTCCGCTGAATGACGCGACCATGGTCAATAATGACCAGGTCATCCGCTAATTTTTGTAATTCGCCCAGAATATGACTGGAGATCAGCAACGTCACCCCCTGCTGTTTTTGAGCCACAATAAAATCACGCAGTTGCTTGGTGCCTTGCGGGTCGAGCCCGTTCATCGGTTCATCCAAGATGACCAGTTGCGGATGGTTCAAAAACGCCAGCGCAATCCCCAGTTTTTGTTTCATCCCTAGCGAATAGGTACGGGCCTTACGATGAATATAATCGGACATGTCAAACTGGGTCACGAGCGCTTGAATTTGTGCCGCAACGTCCTGATCACGTGCAAACAACCGCAGATTATCCCAGCCACTCAGATAGGGGTACAGGCTCGGATATTCAATCAAGGCCCCGACCTGTGCCAATGCAGGATGCCGGTCAAATTGCATCGCTTGACCCGCAATCGTCACGGCGCCTTCAGTACGAATGAGCCCCAAAATCGATTTCATAATCGTCGTTTTTCCAGCACCGTTCGCGCCCACTAAGCCAATAATACGTCCCGGTTCACAGTCAAAAGTCACATCCTGCAAGACCGGCTGGCGTTTGAATCGCTTATTGAGATGCGTGACACTTAAAATTGCTTCAGTCACTTCAACCACTTCCTTTTTGATTAACACTTCGATAGCCATTCGGTGATTTCTAAAAATTTTAAATTCAGTCAAATCGGCTCTAACTTGTTGCAACTATTGTAACCGCTATCCAAGCGATTCAACACCGCGGATTATACGATAGGCCAGCAGACGAAGCATCTGGGACGTCCCTGAATGACCTGATTTTTTACCTGCTAAACGATCCATGGCAAGTAACGGTTAACAAACAAACGTGTCAGAGCAAGTGTGGCATAACACAGCATCGTCTTAGGCCATGGCTAGCAACAGTCGGCCGATTACACAAAAACACACTTAATCACGCATTAACTGAGGACGTGTGAGTAAGTGTGTTGAGCATGTCGGATGAGCCCACCATGCAAAAAATGCGATGTTCAATTTACACTGTCCTGCATTTTTCCGGTTTAAAGCGCGTCGTTAATTTAAAACGTGAACAATCCCAATGTCACGGCAAACGTTTTTTGTTTATCAAAAGTGTAAACAAGATGAGTCGACTTACGTTTACAAGAATAATAAACATAAATCCAAATTTAACGTTTACAAATATGATAAACGCCCTTATAATCAATAGCATTGGAGGTGGCCTTATGAACCTAACTAATTTAACGATCGACGATTTAAAACGCGGTTGGCATCAAACCGCCACTGCCCTGTCCTGTAACTACTGTGATGCCAGTTGGGAACCGACCACTGCGATTGAAATGATCGAACAACACTTGACGATCGTCCATGGCGGTAACCAGTCATCATTAATTCACTTGGATAGTCGCTATAACACTTTAACCGCTAAACAACAAAATTTACTGACCGCTTTTGCGACCGGCATTAAGGATGCTGACTTAGCCAAACAATTTCAATTAGCGGCGGCAACGATTCGCCATCAAAAATTTACCTTTCGTGAAAAAGCCAAGCAAGCGAAATTGTACCTAGCCATCTATCAATCCGTCTTTGAGAGTGGCCAGACGAGTAATGATCTGATTGCCTTACCAGAACAACCCGGAATCGTTGATGACCGCTTTGCCATTACTGAAGACGAAGTGGCCCAAACGCTGAAGCAGTACTTCGACTTTGACCACGAGCCATTACAATTGAAGCGCTGGCCGAAGAAACAGAAGACGATCGTCATGATTTTGACCCGAATCATTGATGAAATTCCGCTGAACCAACCGCTCAGTGAAGCCGAGCTCAACGCTTATTTACGACCGATTTATTTTGATTACACCACACTGCGCCGCTACCTGATCGACTACGGCTTCTTAAAACGAACTGTCGATGGCCGACAGTACTGGCGCACAACCACTCAGGAGGACTAAAAGCATGCAACCAGCAGAAAAACGCGATTTACAGCAAAAATACAAATTAGCGCCAACTTATTATGGCGTCATTCAAATTACAAACGAACGCAACCACAAAATTTGGATTGATGTTGTCCCCAATTTGCATAACCGGTGGGCCTTTTATCAACTCAATCTTAATAAGAACTTTTATCGCGCCAATCCGTTACAGACTGATTGGAATCAGCAGACGCCCGCGGACTTTTCGTATCAAGTCTTGTGGCAAAAGGAAACAACGGCTGTCACGAATATGCGCGCCACACTTAAGGAACTCAAAAATAAATGGCTGCACGATTTACAACCATTCGATGAACATGGCTATAATCGGCGCCCAAAAGATTGGCAGGAAGACTAAATGACCACCACTAAACCAAACATGCACGCTGTTGCTATCGACCAAGAAACCTGGCCACGCCAACCGTATTTTTATTATTTCACAAAACTGGCCCCCAGTGGTTTCAGTCTCACAGTCAATATGGATGTCACTAGGACTCTAACTTGGACAAAAGCCCACCAGGTCAAATTTAACGCGGCTTATCTTTACCTAGTGAGTCGCTTGTTGACCACCCATCCCGAAATGCGCGTTGGCTATTTGAACGACCAACTGGTGACCTTTGACGTGCTCCACCCGTCGTATACGATTCTGCACGCGGACCGGACAATGGCCAATTTATGGACAACGTACGATAATAATTTCCGAACTTTTTATCAACACTATTTAGCCGACCAAGCTGAATTCAGTGCGCTTCCAGGGCCAATGCCGAAAGCACCGCAATCCCCAAATTTGGTCAATATCGGCAGCCTTCCGGGTGTTCATTTTAGCAGTTACACACCGCTGCCATTCAAACCGCTGGATAGCTTTTTTCCAATTTTTCAGGCGGGTCAGTTCAAGCAGGAGGCTGGCAGAACCACGATGCCGCTGAGCATTACGGTCAATCACGCCACCATCGACGGGGACCATCTCAGTCGCTTTTTTAATGAACTCCAAGCCTATTGGGACCAACCGTTACAATATTTAGGGTGACCACCCGCTTAGGCTGTGTTGTCCTCTTCATCAAACTTGAACATGACTCGCCCCTCAGTCCGCTTCGAATCGGCTGAGTCCTAGGCTGGGTAGTTAGATCGTGTTATTGATAGGTGGCCGCTCATTGTGACATCAGCGAGTGCCGCCCTTTTCAGAGCAAGGACCACACCCAGGTCCTTGCAGGTGAGATTGCCCTACTCGTCCCACCAGTGCAATTCTAAGAAATTCTTATGCTAGCCTTATGAAAATGCAGTAGTTACTGCGAGCGACGGCGCGTAAACTAAGTGTATTCATTAAGAAAGGAACTGATGTCTATGCGTCATCAACAAACTCTAACGATTACGCGGCGTCAAAGCCGACCGCAATCAGCACACCCAACTGTCATTTACGTGGCAAACCACCATCCGTACTGGCATTGGGACCTAACCAACTAAAACAATCAGCCGAGTAATGAATCGTAGTGGGCTCGTTTACTCGGAAACTTAAACCTAACGCCGTTGACGAAATGTGTGGGCATCGTCGACGGCGTTTTTGGTTGCAACCAGCTCCGCCTTTCTGTACACTTAGGCCATCACAATTATGGCGAATTATTATGGAGGATTTATTATGGCCGACCAACTACACACCGATTTGGCAGTACTTCAACCGTATTTTGAGGCTGGTAAGTCCAGCACACAACGGGCACAGCTGATTCCGCTGCTTAATTGGGTTCACACGACGTTTCCACAATTAACCCCGCGCGTGGCTTGGAACCAGCCGATGTTCACTGACCACGGGACCTTTATCATTGGTTTTAGCACGGCGAAGGACCACTTGAATATTGCGTTAGAGCCCCCCACGCTTGACCATTTTCGAGCCGCTATCGAGGCCAACGGTGACCACGCCACTAAGATGCTCTGGCAAATCAATTTTGAAAAACGTGTTAATCATGACTTGCTGGCCCAGACGATTCAGTACAATATTGACACTAAGCAAGCGACCACGACTTTTTGGCGGGCTTAAGCGCTCGTGTGACAGTCAGACTTGATAGCAAACAAGTCATGTGCTGCATTGCCAGTTGCCCGCCTAACCCCTAAATTCAAAGCAAACAAAAACGGGTCTCTGTCAACCGGTGTTGATGAAGTTATATTTAGAATCCAATTCATTTACGAATTGGGTTCTTTTTTTCGATTTTGATTTTGAATTCAATTTGAATTCGATAAATAAAGTTT
>NZ_JAMSKY010000019.1:0-19496 GCF_023806745.1 Lactiplantibacillus sp. B652
CACTTCAAACTTGTATTTGTCTGGGAAAATCGGTAAATTAGATAAGGCCCATTGCTGGTATTTCTGATCATATTTATCCGGTGTGGCTAGTTCAACTAAATGTCCGAGACCATACGTGACAAGCGTATTATCGGGCAAAACAGGGTCACTAACCGTATAGTAACCCTGTTTTTTTGTGCTTTTTTGAAATGCCTCAACGTATGACCTTGCTTGGCTCGGTTTTTCAGCTAAGATTACTGTGTTTGACATTTTAATGTTTCCCCCTTTACTGTCCTCTAAGCATGTTTCGTCCAATATTACCCATACCACGCATAACTGACCGTCCAGCACTTTTGGTAATCCCTGTTGAAGCCCAAAAGTCTTGAATTACATGTGGTGTGTGTAGTACTAACCAGCCAAAACCAATAGTTCCCATAAAGGCAACAAAGCTCCATTTTGAGCCAATATGTGTGAAACACCAAATTGATAAGGTTAGTGATAACACTTGGGACAACATGGAAACATTGTAATAGACTAATTTTTTCCACCAGGTTGAGCTATAATCAAAACTTTCACTGGCAATCGACATAGCAACAATCGGGATTGATAAGTTATAAAATGCCATATCTGCAAAGTAGATACACATTTTAAGGAAAAATGCTACGGTTACGATTGCAAAAAAGGCTAGAAATAGTATTTGCATAAATCCTGTAATTTTAATGCTTTTCGTGACTTGTGATGTTGAATAAACAGCGTCTGCGGAAAATTTACCACTCATATCAAACATGCCTTTTGCAAGTGGTAAGATGATTCTTGTTTGCAAAAATGCTTGTAAAAAGACCATGACCGGAATTGCAATTGCGGATCTAACAGCGTCTATAATAATGTTCGCCCACGTTACATCTGTACTTTCGTCCGCCTCGCCAATAAGTGTAATGATAATTCTTGCTAGGACAACCACGACAACCATTGATGTCGCAAAAGCAAGAAATATACCGTACCATGTATCAATGATTGGTAGAGATGTACTTAATTGGTCTAAAATTGCTTTTACACCTGATACAGCAAAGTTCATGATTGCTTTAAATACATCTTTCAACCAGTCGTTTATTTTATCTCCAATAATTGACCCAACAACAAAATTTTGTGAGTACATACGCTTTCCTCCTTACTTTGAGACTAAGTTGTTTTTATCTGTCATACCATACATTGCATTTTTAGCTGGTTGATTAGTTTTACCTTTATCCAAAATCAATGAGTAGCCACTATCTGTTTTTTTGATTTTGAAGTAATATTTACCGTCACTTCCTAAATCTTCGTGGTGTGTAAGTTTCAAATATTCAACATTACCTTGCTTTTTGATTGAGTATTTAAAATTCTCGGTCATTGGTTCTTTCCCTAAAATCATGGTGTTATCTTTTTTAAAATTAACGGTATTGCTTTCTTCTTGGCTTGTTAAAGTCCATTCTTGTGCTTGTAACTTTTCTGCGGTGGTTTTATGTCCAAATATAAAAGCAATACCTAGTAGGACTACTAAAAATGCTAGAACAATACTAGCAATTGTGATTTTCTTATTACTCATCAATATAGCCTCCTAAAAGTCCACATCTTCGTTTTCGTTTTGAACGCTTTCTTGTTGTTTCGTTGCCTGGTCTAATTCGTCTTGCATATCTTCTTCTTCTTCGGGTTTTACATCATTCTTTGCTCTTGTAGCTTTGGCTTTTGCTAACTCCGCTTCCCACTTTTTGTTTGCTTCGTTAAACTTTGTAACCTGACTTCCTGAAGGTTCATTGGTGTAGTCGTTTTGTTTCAATTCAACTAAATGATCAGCACCAGGGAACAACTTAAATTGAAAAGCCTTTGTTGCTTTAATTGGTCGTTGATTTGAGAAAATTAATATGCTTTGTGTATCTGGCATTCGCATGATCTCGTCAGGCGTCATGAGTGAACGGCTAGTATAGCTGTAACTATCACTTTTGCTGTGACTTTCTTCCTTGCTATGACTGGTACTCTCACTACCGGTTTCCACTTTTACGGTCGATTTACCTAACAAATCACTAAAGTATTTAGCGGTCACGTCATTAGCGGCATTCAAGCAAATTTTAACCGCATGATTACCTAAGATACTCTCGGCCTTATCCTTGCCATACAAAGCTTGGAGCTGGGTTAAGGTTTGACAAATGGTGGTGACGCCAATGCCGTACCCTCGACACGTCGCTAGGAACTCCTCATACTTGGGAAACTTCCCCAAATTGACAAATTCATCAAGGATAAAGTCTACTGGATTAGGTAATTTTGCTCCGTTATCGGACGCTAATTTGTATAATTCATCAAACAATTGTGAGAAAAACAGATTGATGAAGCTTTCATAAGTGTTATCCATGACGGGGATAATTACATATAGCACAACTTTGGCGTTGCCAATATCTTTTAAATCAAAATCTGAAAATCCTGTAAAGTCGGCAACTTCGGCGTCAACAAACTTGCTGACGGTTGCTAACAAGCTTTCAATGATACTGGCTTTCATCTCTCCTTTGGCTTTTTTGAAACCTAGTTCATAAGCTCGTCTAGCTGGATCAGTCATGTTTAAGTCTAAGAAAAGTGAATCTAGGGGGCTATCAGTTTCATCTTTGTCTGGTTCAACATCAAACTTTTGTAAAACGTTGGTAACTCCTGCTAAGTTGCGTTCTTTTGGCTCTCTGTGGTTCATTACAAATAAGATTAAGGCTTTCAGCAACTGGCGTTGGGTACTGAACCACACATCTTTTTTGCCCTCGGCATTTTCACTTTGCACGATCTTTGTTGCCACGGTTTCAGCTTGAATATCTCGTTCGATATAATCAAACGGATTATACCGATCAGAATGTATCATGTTCGCAAAATTTACAACATGGACTTGATAGCCCTGAGCGACTTTAATACCTGCTGTCTTTTCGTAAAGTTCTCCCTTTGGGTCGGTTACGACAATACTGTTTTGTGTTTCGTTAAAAAGATTTGTAATAACAACCGATTGCGTTTTGTAAGAACCTGGACCCCCGACAACGAACACGTTTCGGTTGGGCTTGGTGCTGTTATTTTGGTAAATAATTTGCTTATCAACCATACCTAGAATTGTACCGTTCATTTCTGCTCCCCCTTATCCTGCAACTGCTTAATAACGTCTGAATTCAGGCTTTCATTAAACTGACTGCTTAAATCTTTGGAACTTATCGTAAAATATTGTGTTAATAAATCTTTTACGTTTCCCCATGTCGCACTACCATGGGTGTCCGTATCTGCTGTTTCCCACGCTTTGTGCTTGCTATTGCATTTCAAAGCAAAATAAATGGTGTATAGGACCACAGCGATACTGACGATAATTAATACCGGGTTCTTTTGACCCAAATACAAGTTGTAATAGTGCCAGGGGTGCAAGGCTAATTGTTTTAATACGGTTGGCATATGATCCGCAAAAGTTAGCTTATAGTGCGACAAGGCCATGACTGATCCAGCTAAAATCTCCGCTAAATACAAGCCAATGATTAGCGTTAGTAGATATGGCCAGCTGACTTTAACGCTGTTTAATAATTTGTCTTTCATCTAATCACCTACTATCTGTTTAATCCTTTGTTGGTTGGTACCGGAGTATCGTTGCTTGCCATGGATCAAGGTTGGTACTGACGTTAATTGATATTTTTGAATGTAATGCCGATTCTGCGGTTGGTTCATGTTAATCAAGACGATGTTGTGATTGATTGCGTTGTGCCAATAAATCTGATGAAAAATTGACTGACAATCTGAACAATCGTCCCGATAGAAAAACAAAGTTTGCTTAGTATCTTTTGGTATCTGCACTATTTCTCGTCTTTTCTCAATCGTATTGATGTAGTTATGTCCGATAAAAATTACCATAATTGCTAATACCGCCAAGATAGCAAGTGTTTTGATAATTTTATTGAATGTCTGACGCTTCAAAGCTATCTCCTAAACTTTTGACCTTAGTCAACTGTTTGGCGGTCGTATCATAACTTAATTGATACAAAACAGTTTGTTTTTTAAAGTCGTTGCTACCTGTTTTACTTTCAAATGTGATGACGGCTAATCCGTCAATATTTTGGTCTTGCTTGGCTCGGGTATAAACCTTGGCTTGGTCTAGCTTTGAAGAAACGTTATTACTATCACCAAAATTTTGATTACTTGGGAAATATTGGTTATATAAATCATTTGAAATTAAACCTTTAATATGTTCCTTGCGGGTTTTGTATGAATCAGGTTCAAATGTAAACATATACTTTAAAAACTCGTTTGTGGTGTTGTTAAAGTCAATTTCTGCGGTACTTTTGTCTTTATTATTTTGGTAGGTCTTATAACTGTCAATTTGGGTGCTCAATAACTGCTTTTGTTGGTTGGTTTTAGTCAATTGCTGACTAACTTGTCGCTTCTGCTGTTGTAAGCGACTGATCTGTTGTTGCGCCTGCTTAACTTGGCTATGTTGATAGGCATTCGTTCCTAATGACATAATTAAGATCAAACTACCAAGTGCAATACTTAAAACCACGCTACGCTTCATTTGTTGGTTCCTCCTTACTTCTTGATTGGCCGGGCTAACGTTACATCGCTACCACTTAGTAAGCTATAAAAGGCGGTGCCAAAGGTGCTTTCGTTTACATGTCCTGTGGTATCTCCACCCTCTTCAATAATCTTTGTGTTTTTACCATGCCAATTTTCGGTAATAAAAGCGGTGTGTCCGTTATTTCCTGCACCCGCACCCTGATTGACAATGACAATATCGCCTGCTTTGGCGTCATTTTCACTAATTTGTTTCAAGTATTGGTGTGATCCTTTAGCGTCACTTGCCATTGTTCCAGTAAACCAGCCCATATTTGCGGGAACTTTGTAGCCTGCCTTGTTCAAGGTAAGCCAGATAAATCCTGAACAATCAGTTGTTCCTGATTTGTTAGGATTTTTTAAGTTAGTTCCTAAATCAGCGCTAGGGTGCGATTGCCCATACTTGAAATAACCTTTCATACTCTTGGCTGTTTTAATTATATTGCCGTCTGCCTTGCCTGTATCGGTATCACTAGCGCAATCTAGATTAGCGTTGGCTTCCTCATCTTGGCTAGCATTTTTTAAGCTATCCCCTGCAACTGGATCTTTTGTACCAATTACTGAATACCAGTGATCTGCAAATGCATAACGCTTTGACAAAAACCATTGTTCAGGGTTTTTAGACATACCCTCGTAATCCATTAACCAGGCTTTGGTCGCTTTGTGAACGTCCGTATATTTAAAAATCTGCTTGTTTGACGCATAGTAACTACTGTTCAATTCTTGGTCGAGATAATCCAACTGTACCCCGAGATTGGTCGCTGGTTTGCTTTCTTTGTGGGCTAAGTCCTCCAACTTATCTTTACGGCCGCCCAACCACTGGGCTAAGCCCGTGGCCCCGGAACTGGAATTAACAGACTTGGGATCAAGGCGACTTTCTAGTTGTAAGACTCCCAAGATACCGGCGGCCGCTTGTGGGGTGGCACCATACTTTTGCTTCCAATGCTTAGCAATGTTTTTCGCATTTTCTTCCATACCTTTATCGTCTAAATTGGTAACTTGGCTTGATGTGGTATCATCTCCACAATTTTCTTCTAAATCTCCTGTTAATCCTGCAATTATCAATATAATTGCTATGAAAAAGCCTACGATACCATATAATATGAATTTGATTTTTTTCTTTTGAAATTCATAGGCTAGTCCCATGTTAAGCACCTACTTTTTGCTTTGCCTTATCAACTTTATCTTGCGCTGCTGATTGGTCACTCTGCGCGTTCTTTAAGTCCGACTTAGCCGAATCCACCTTCTTATCTTTATCCTTATCTTTACTGCCATCAATCTTGTTGGCGTCATCTAACTTCTTTTGGGCGTCGCTAACTTCGTTCTTAGCGGCATTGAGACTTAACAGGGCTTTCAAATACTTAGCTTTAGGACTATTCACACCGGCTAATTTGGTTTGGGCGGTCTGGGCGTCTTGCGTATCATTATGGGCGAGGAAGGCTTGTCCCATTCTCAATAAAACATCAGCGTTCGTCGTAAAGGATAATTGGTTATTAAGCGTATTGGTATCGTAGTTAACGATGGCTTTTTCAAGTTTCAACTGGTCTTTTTGCTTGCTTGTCGCCTTAGTTGGCAATTCCCACTTGGCAACCTGCCCGCTATCCTTGTTGGCATAAGCCGTGTTGACAACCTTATTCAACTGGCTTGGGTCAACCTTTAAAGCTTGCTGGTACTGACCATGCTTTAAAAAGACATTGACTTGCTTAGTTGCAGGATAGCCGGCTCGTTGCATATCTTTTTGTGCTTCTGACCACTTATGATCATTTAAAGCGGTCTGAATTTGACCGCTATATTTTAATCGCGTGACCTGGGCTTGGTTCTGGTTAGCTAAGCTTTGATACTTTCTTTCGTCACTTTTATGGACTAAGCCGACGGCCAAAACGGCCACAATCGCCACTCCGGCCACGCTCAACCACAAACGTTGTTTGGTTTTCTGCTGGGCCGTTTCAACTTCCTGCCATTCGTGATAACTCACAAAGTCCTCAATGCTGTTAACCACTTCCGTTAACTCATTTAACGACGTAGCTTTAGCTACTTGTTGTAAATAGTCGTCCGGGTGTTTAGCTAGGGCTTCTTTAGGATTGCTTAGTAGCCGTTCATAGGGCGTCCCCGTCAAGCAAAATAGAATCAGCGCTTTGTATTTGGCTAAATTGCTATGTTTGTCATCATAAGGCATGAGTTCATTGGCGCGATAGGCGTACCAAACATGTTGCATGGGGTAATACCACAGATTAGCTGGATTTAACGCAATATGATACTGGCTATCAGCAACCACCTTTTGCGCCATAATTTTCTTGGCAATGGTTGCCCGGATCGCCTTATTTTCCTGCGGTAATTCCTTTAATGATCTGACCTTATCTGGCAAGGTATAAGTTAAAACGACCTTTTGGTCTTGCTCAACCACGTTAACCAACTGCAAGAAATTGGCATCAGCTTGCTTTAATTCGTTTAGCTCACTCAACTGGTCATATCGAAACTGATTGTGATTGAGTTCAAGGATTAACTTGTTTCCTTGCCGCCTGAACGTCCCAACCTCGATATTCAATAACTGATTTGATTTACTCATTTAAAGCCCCTCCTTCCTCCTCGGTGGTGGTCAAAGCGTCAATTTCACTTGGCGTCAACACCACGCGCTTTTGATAATCCGGTTGGTTGGCGGTCTCACGGTTATATTTTTCCTGGTAAGCTTCGGGATCAATTAACCGCAATTCTTCTTCGGTCAACTCGACTTTCATAAAGGCACGTTGGCTGCCATAGATCATCAGGGCTTCGCCTTGTCTACGACGTTCTAGTAGCTTCTTTTCTTTATCTGAGAACGTCATACGCAACTTAGTAATGACGTCATCAACGCCTTTGCCATCAAGGCCAAAGAACACTTTGGTATAGGAGTTCCCAATAATGGCTTCCCCAATGTTCTGCCCAGTATCTGTTGTTCCTTCGATCACATCTTGAATTTGCTGCGTTCCGGCAATGGCTCCGGCATTGTACTTTCTAAACCGCTTGTATGCTTGGTGGAAAAAGGTGGCGGCCGCTTTATGCAAGGTTAAAAAGTGAAATTCATCAACAAACAATTTCTTGCGGCTATGCCGATCTTTGGTAATTTCGTCCCACAAATATTGGAAGGTATTTAGATAGGCGGCAGATTGGACTTCCTGTTCACTTTGCAGGGGTTTTAAATCAAAAGAAATGATCTTCCCCTTTAAGTTAACGTTGGTGTGTCCGTCAAATAGGCTGTTAGAGCCATGGGTATAACTACCTAAGATGTAGTAAAAGTCTTTAACCCGACTGAATTTGTCAGTGTCCTTATCTGCCAGTTTTTCCAACTCATCATAAACATTGGATAAGGTCGGCCACTGATCATCTTTAATTTCTTTTAAGCGGCTATATTTCAAAACGCCACTGTTGACGTAAGCTTGTTTAACGACATCATCAAGGATTGCCAGTTCAACTTGGGTAATCCCGGTTTTAAGGACTTCAAAGAACCCCTTTAATCGCTGGATTTTGTCTTTGACTAGTAAATCAAGGTTCGTGACCGCTTCATCAGCGCTGAGGATTTCTTCGGAAAAGATTTGGAGCGGATTAATTTTGTACTTAGCATTCGAGGTTAGGTGCAAGACTGCCCCACCTAGGGCTTCGACAATCTTGGTATATTCATTTTCTGGATCAATAATGTAGATTTGATAGTCTTGAATGGCGTAGCGTAGGATTTTCTGAATCATATAGGTGGTTTTACCAACCCCGGAAGTCCCGATAATGACTTGATTTTGATTAAGCGTCTTGTTGCGATCCAACATATCTACGGCAATTAAGCTGTTGGTATCTTTGTTAACCCCTTCAATATCGCTTCTAGGCTTCAAGTCCAAAATTTCCGCGTCATCAAAGGGAAACATGCTACTAGCGACTTCGGTATTACTTTCTTTATAGGTGTAATCCCCCATGAGGTTCTCGTTAATTGGCATGGTTGACCAAAAGGCTTGGAACGTCGCTTTAACGGGCACTAAGGGCTTCATTTGTAGTTTAATCAGCGTGTTTTTGACATTGTCGGTTAAATCATCTAGTTCTGCTAAACTGTTGGCCCGTAGATAAATGAGCATATGTTGGTACACAAATGTGGTAGAATTATCAAGGTATTTATCTAGTTGCATGTTGGCTGAGTCAATATAATTTTGCAGAATCTTCTTTTTATACGGGTCGAACGTATTTAACTTCTGCGCTTCCTTATTTTGAATCGTCTTCTTGTAATAGGTAATCATTGAATTGTTACTGGCGCTGTCGATATATTGCACAATATCGATAACGCCTTTTTTGCGCTTTAACTCCGATAACCAGTTGCCATACACCCGCTTAGGATAGTCGGCAATCGCTAACACCCGAATAAAATTCTCGCCCGACTGGACGTAGGTGGGGTACTGTTCCCAGCTAAATGGAAATAGTGAATGCAAGCTATCGCGATCAATCAGCCTGGTAAAATCCTCAATCTCCGGTTTGGGCTTACTACTCGTTTGGTCGCTGTTGCCTTGGTTATGTTCTTTTTTAGTTGGCATAAATAAATCAATGACCTTATCACCAAAACTCATCCTGTTTCCCCCTATCCATTAAAATTGATCAGGTTCTTTAAAATCTCTTGGACTTCTTGACTAGTCAAAACTTTGGCCGTCACATCAAAGTCCGTTAACGCATTTTCAATATCCCGTTTAACCTGTTCGATCTTTTCGTCTAAATGAGTGACCGCTAGGTTTAAGCTCTTAACACTTTTGTCTTTAATTGGCACCTTAACGATTAGCAGATGTTGCTTAGTTGTCATATTTTTGGATTCTTGGACTTTAGTAAAGTGATCCAAGTAACTGGCTATGAGCTGGATTTTGAACTGTTGCTCCGGGTGATCTTTTTGTAACGCAAGATACCGACGCTTGAGACCATTGAGATAAGCCGTCATATTGACGGGAATCGTCGGTTCTAAGAACTGTAACGTGTCATCAACGCCTTCACCCAAGGTACTCATCAGAAACGCGCCATAGTCCTCAAAAACGTCCTGTTGTTCGGTTTCATTAAGCAGATCAAGGTTGATCCCACTAACTTCCAAAATGCCAACGAGATTACCCGTTTTGGTAACTTCGTAGTTACCATACATACCCACCACCAAGCTCATGTCATCAATGGTCTCTTTGCCACCATTGATTTTAGGCGGTTGGTAATCCCAATCGAGCTTCACTGATTTATTGGCGGTTTTGCTCTTCTTCAAACGCATTTAGTTCACCTCGCTTCTTCGGTTTTAAATAAAACAGTTTCTGACCATTGGCATAGCGGCGTTTCAACTTAAAGTTATCCCGCACTTTAATATTCTTCCGCGCCGCAACTGGCCTAATTGTTAAAATAGCCATGACAATCGTCATGGCTAAGACAACAATCACTATTTTTATCAGGACTAAGATCAGACCATAGGGTGGGATCGCAATAAAAATTAAGCCCACTAGTCCTGCCAGCGCCGCATAGCCAAAATCCTTCAAGGTGTAATCTTTCCAGATCCCGTAATCTTTATCTACGTTCTCTGGGAAGATAAATTCTTTCCCTTTCTTCATTTGGCAGGCTCCTTTTTAAATTAAGTGAATAGGCTGTAAACCCAAGGTAATAGCCAGATAATGGCTGCCGCTAAGGCCACTAAACCAGCCACCCGACCAACCGCGTGATAAACCTCTGATTTCTCTCGCGGATCGTCTGCGTCAGGCATTCTTTTGATAATAATAAATAGCGCGACACAAATCCCGACTAAAACGACCAACCCAGTTAAAATACCTTGAATCGTCTTACCAGCGCTGGTTAGCTTGCTTTTAACTTCGCCACCGTCCGCCGCCAAAACAACCTGGGCGTTCATCAAGCCCAAATAAATCGCAGTAGCTCCAGTAGTTGATAGCGCTTTCATTTTTCTGTATTTTGACATGTTATTCCTCCTTCCTATCGTCTTCTGATGTTCGTAATTGAATTTGTTCTGCCTGCGTTTCTTCTGGCTCACGCTGATAGAACTTGTTCAATTGTTCCTCGGCAATTTGCTGGCTTGGTAATGGATCGGTGGCTAATCTGACGTGGCCATTTTCACTCGTGGCTAAGTAATACTCTTTTTCCGACTGGCCTAACTCTTGGGTCTCTAGGACATGCAAATTATGTTCGTAACGTCCTAAGGCGTTATCAACTTCTAAGCCATAGAAGCCTAAGAAGCCTTCCAAGAAGCTCTCACCAAAAAAGGTCATTTCATTTTTGATTTGCTTATATTGATGAGTTGGCTTATTACTTACCAGCTTTTCGGCTTTTTGAGCATTGTCACTCTCATGTTTACGGTCAAACCAAGCACTGATTTTTATTGGATCGGTTTTGACCCTACTTTTGACTGACTTCTGAACTAACTTACTTCTAACTTCTGTGACTGGCTTACCGCTTCTTTGCATTTCGGTTTTTAACGCTTCGGGATTATCCAGTAGTTTTGAATCCTTAACAATAATTGCTTTGTCATTATCAACTACCAAATGTTCGTCCACATCTTGCCAGTTCTCTATCTTCATTGCGCCACCCCCTTTAAATGGTTATTAAGTATATCTAGCCTATCCATTCATACTCATGTAAAATGGTATGTTAGGGTGTTTTCCTAAAACGGTCATTTTTAGGAATTTATCCTCAATAGCACTAACCTTGCTTTTGAGGACGCCCTCTTTTTTTGTGTGTTCAGAAATCCATTGAATACCTTTATCATGAATGATTTTCTTACCTGAAATATCCATTAGCATTGGCTTGGGGAAATCATCATGACGCTTTATCCAATTACTCACATAGCGGTCATTTTTTCCTAAAATTCGGCTAGCCTCCGCTAATGTGTGCCACTCGTTGCTATTTTTCAAATGCTATCCCCCCTTTCTTTATTTGTATGAATAAATTATATCACAAAAATGATTACGTTGTCACCATTTATTTTTTCTTTTTCATTACAACTATCTTACACCTAGCCTATCTATGGATTGTACCACTGTGGCGACTGTGCTTCTGATGTTGACGCTTCTTTTTATCCAGTTCGTATTCTAATTCTTTTTGTGCTTTCTTTTGTCTGTTAAGTTCGTGGTCTTGTCCATTCTCGTAAAGTAAGCTCATTAAGGTATCTGACAATAATTTGTTCATATAGTTTGCTGGGGTATTTTCGTTATAATTAACGGCTCGATAATCAGGCATATTCTCTTTTCGGAAATCATCATTCTTTTGATTATGTTGCTTTACTGCCTGCTTAGCCTGTTCAAGTTGCTTAGCAGAAATCTTTTTATCTTGTCCTGCTTCCCCAATGAATAACTGTTGTGTCCCCCTATTCTTCAATACACGTAACAAATTAGCGTTTTGAATCTCATCAGATTTAACCTGTCCGCTTAGATAAGCAAGTCCCTGGGCATGTTCCTGGGTCGTGAATTGAACAGGCGGATTATTTCTCAACTGATCTAAATCACGCTTTTCTAGTGATTTAAGTTCAGGATTATAATAAACAACTGCTGTATATAGGCGTTCTTTTTCAGTCATTTTGACTTGATCAAGGCTCATATCAGGGAAAGTCTTACTTAATACGTTGTTATATTGCGTATCAACCACTTGTTTAGTCTCATTTATTGCTGAAAGTTCTTTGATATTCTTCTTTAAAACAGCTTGTTGTTTCTCATCAAAGTCACTTAACAGCGTACCCTTTGTACGCTTAATATCTGCTAGTTGGTAACCTTTATTAGCCAAAATATCACTAATAGTTTCCTTAGCTCGCTGTTCTTGTTTTTCAAGCATTAACCAACTAGCAAATGGGCGCTTTGTAAACGTCAGAACCTGTTGATTGATAATGTTTGTTCTTATCATGGCTAAACGGTCTTTTAGTTCATCTCCTGTAAATACCCTTTGTTCGCTGTCCGTCTCCTTAACTAACTCCCGTTTTTCTGCCATTGTTATTTGCTCAAAATCAACGTCAGGATAAAGTTTTGAAACGGTTCGATTAACGACTTTATCCAATAATTGATTGGCTTCTGATAGTGACTTTTCTTGTTGTGTAATTGTAACTAATTGTTTAGTCACATCTTCCCCTACTGCTTGCTTAATCATGGCACTATTTTTCCAATTAAACAGCATACGTTGTTTCTCATCTAGGTTCTCTAAGCTAACAAATGTTTTTAGTCGATTACTTAACTGTGCAACCAGTCGTTTTTCATCAAATGAATAATGGCGCTGTAAGGTTTGCATACGGCGTTCATTATGGATTTTTTCATTAGCATTTTTTGCTTCTGCTTTTGCTTGTCGTTGTTGCTTAACATTTTGATTAAATTCTTGGCGTTTTTCTTTCTGTAAATTGATACCCTCGTGTTGTGTTGCCACTTCATCAATTCCTTGTTCTTCATATGATTTTTCACTAATACGGTCTGGTAAATTTTTAGCTTCTAAAACTTGATTAACAGCGGTAGCCCAATTTTGACGCCATTCAGTTATTTTTTCTTTTTTATCCCAATCAGTTAGCCATATTTTTCTATTTCTTGCATACCCACTTTTTGTATATGTTTTATTCCCTTTTTCATCTAATATATATTCTTTTCTACTTTTAATTCCCCATGTTCCGTCAGGATTAAATGGGCGATTGGTTAACATCACATGTGCATGCGGATTGTCTGGGTGATCGCGATGAATTGCTACGTCAGCTACCATACCTTGATCGACAAAATTTTCTTGCACATATTTTGTCAGTAATTCTTTCTGTTCGGATTCACTTAATTCTACCGGTAAAGCCACGTTAAATTCTTTTGCATACCGTGAGTTTGATTTACGATCTTTCTTCTCAACTTCATTCCATAATTTTTGCCTATCTTTTGCCCAATCAGGGGCATTTTTTGGTGTTAAAATAAATGCTTCTGGTTTAACATCTCTTGCATAATAATAGGTATTACCCTCTTTATCAGAAAACAACTTATCGCCACTGCGATAACTCGCACTAGCAACCGCACTACGCATTTTTCCTGCGCTTATATTTTGAAAACTCATATGGAAAATTGCCATGCTGTTGTCTCCTTTCTTTTAGAGTTTTGTTTTTTGTTTTTGTTGTCGCCATAGGCGACTTCTGATACAGGTTTAAGTGTTTTAGCACAACTCCAATTTATTTGGAGTGTAAGTGCGCATTGACCTCGTTTCACTCGGTCTGCTGATTCTCCTGAATTTACTTTTAGTGTATGCCTTCCGCTTCGCTATTTCAACTTTTATACTTTGACTTAACGTTTCCCTTATGATATAGTGTCGGTGATTATTTCTAATATGATTGGAGGGATCGTTATGTCTCAAAGTAACTTAGAAAAACAAGAAGCTAAATTAAAAGCCCTTAATCAAAAAATTAAGGACAAAAAAAATAAGATTGAACAACGGCTAGGTAAACAAATCATCAGTCAAGCCAATTTAGATTATGCTAATTTGTCTAACGATAAGATTAAGATTTTAGCCAAGCAATTTTCTGAATTTTTAAAGGTAAAGCCCGTAGATCATTAGCCATACGAGATGGGGAATTCCATGCCTAATCAATATGAAAAACTAATTGAACAACAAGCGCGTTTAAAACAAAAAATTGAGCGGGAAGATTTTAAATTACGGCAATCTAAATACTATGAAAATCGGCAAGCCCGCAAAGCACGTTCTCGCCGATTAATTCAAAAAGGAGCTTTGCTCGAAAAATACTTTCAAGCTGATAACCTTTCGGTCGAACAAACCGAAGAACTTTTAAAAACATTTGCTGACTATGTTAACGCCCATAAACCGGATAAATTAAAAAACGATCAACCTAATAACTAGGCCGATCGTTTTTATTTTCAGGATTGTTTTTTGCCTTAATTTCTGGATTGTGTTTAGCAAAGTCTTTTAACTGTTTTTGAATTCTTTGTGTAAGCTCTGCTTTACTTTCTTTGTGCTTCCTTTTACTTGATCGCTGTTGAATTATCTTTTGATCCTTACCTCTTCTTTTTGATTTTAGGGCAAGCGTAAAATCTGAAATTTTATTTTGATCTAGCTTACTTAAATGACCGATTTCTTTAAAGTTTAAACCGGCTTTGGGAAAGCGATAAATATTACCAAGATCGACCCAGGAAGGTTTCTTCAACCCAGCGGATTGCCAATCTTGAATCGGATAATATTGTTGCTTGATATAAGCCGACTTCTTTTCATACTGACTAGTAATTTTAAAAGCCTCGACCGTCTGTTCTGATACCCGACGAATTAAAACTGGCCGAGACTTGCCACCGTTAGTTTCTACAAAACTAACGTATAGGCTGACTAAGTCATTAGTCCTCATCTGGATCATTGAGCCAATCAGCGACTTCTTTGGCGTCTTTGAACTCTGTTACTGATGTCCCTTCGGTCGCCTTTAAAAAGCGTAAATTAGCTTTTTCTTCTTCGCTTAAAGACGCATTAAAAGGTAAAGCACCATTAGCAACAATCCGCTTGTAAAACATGTTAATGGCCGTGGTTGGATTTAAGCCCAATTCGCTTAAAACTGCTTCGGTATCATCGGCCAAATCTTTATCAATCTTGACTTGGACCCGTTTCTTTTCCTTAACTGCCATGATTGTCTCATCTCCTTTCTTTTACTACTACCATTATACTACCTTTTGAGTACCTTATCAATAGATAAAGCCCTGGCTTCAAATCACTTGAGCTTGGCGTTGATCTAAAGGCTGAACTTTTGAGCGGGTTAGCCTGGTTAGCTCTGACACTCATTCAAAAGCCCCTATTCTTATGTTTACGCCATTTAAATCTAACTTAAGTATAAATATTAGGTTAGTAAGTCTTAAAATCGCTTAAAAAGGATTTTGTAGCCTTTTAGGACTAGTAGTACAACCCACTGTTATCGTTGTCGGCCGATTTTTCTTCTTCGGGGTGTTTGGCCGCATATTCTCTAGCCGCTTGTTTATTCCACCAAACGCCAAATAGGTTTTGCATGGTGGTGCCCTACAGGTAGTTTTCCACGTTCTTGATGTGCTTCTCATTGCTTCTTAGGGCGTTAAAGTAACGTCTCAAGGCTTTAGTCATTAAAAATTTAAGTTCTTCGTCGTCCAGTGGGATTATGACGCCAATATCTTTATGATCCTTCTCAACTCGGTACTTAGCATTTAAGATAATACCAACGAAGCGACGCATCTGTTGCGGGGTACGGCACCAAAAACTAAGCAGTATTCATCATGTTACAGCACCCAAGTAAAAGCTACGAAGATAAAAACATTCATCCTCAAAATATGTAACCTAGAAAAAAGGCCTCCAGTGTTAAACCGGGAGCCTTTTTTAGTATACCAATTTCTACTTCACATAATGCGGCTTATCTCAAGTAACCCACATTCACCGCGGTACTTCCACATTCCGTTATTTTTTGATTGTGAACTTGTCCAAAAAAGAAGTGGTATAGGTCGCAGATTAGCTTTAATTGGGGAAAATGAGTTTGTGAAATTCACCGAAATTACGTCTAGACCATTCCCTTGAATTCAACTGTCTCATTCTTTGTATTAACCAAAAACTTACCGACACTCCCCTGATACTTCACGGATACTTTAAATGAATACTTGTAATTTACCCGAGTGTATCGAATACTACTAATTCTTCCCTGATACCCTTGACTACGCAAAACTCTCTTCACTTGGTTCCTTTGTCGATCAGTAATTCTTGCAGAACTCCGATAGATTGTCTTCTTAATGATCACATCTGGATTCAATGGAACAATGTAATCCTTACATTCCAACAATTCCACCAACTTTCTTTTTTTCTTTGGAATTTGACTTGACGGGTTAAGGTTTTCCATTCAGTTTAGAGGGAGTGACGTTTTGAGCGCAGAATTGTTCCCTGGAATCAGCTATTTGGAATAACTGAACCAGAGTACAATTCTACTACTAAAAGTTTCCCCTTAGTTCGTCGGTCGTTAACGCCCGTCGCTTGTCTGTACAATTGCGGTATTGCTACCACCACTCATTATAAACCTACGTTTTCGGTTTAGCCTACTAAAAAACGCCCTAACAGGCGTTGGTAATACGTATTTATTTTTGTTCGATCACCAACTAATCAGTGGCACCAAGCCGAAGCTTCGTTTTACCACCCGCGCCGTTAATGGTCGCGCTCACCATTCACCACCCAGCCGTACAGATGACTTTGTTGTGGTATAGCCAGACTTATTGAAGTCGCACTGGCAAACGTGTCCCCTTGGATTTAGACCCCAGCTTGTCCCCTAGGGCTTTAAAAATCGCACCGGCCATGATATAATAGTCATTAAACAGCGATAACTTTTATGTGGCGCTCACCGATGCCAGTCGGTGGGTGTTTTTTTTTATGCAGTTTTTTAGGTATTACTTCTTTTGAACTACTGACAGTGTCCCCCATGATTCACAGTTAGTACAGCAAACGGTGGAAATAATGTTAAAAGCACATCATATAATAGGACTGTCAATACCAATGATTATAGCCCTTTCATAGGATATCTGTCAACAATTATATTTAATTTCCCTTTTTCCCTTTATCTATTTTTCCCTAAATAGAATTATCCCTAAATAGAATTATCCCTATATCCCTTTTTCTATTTAGGGATATTTTTAATTCCCATTATAACAGTGTTCTCAGTCGATAAGTATCCCTTTTTCCCTTTATCCCAATTTCTATATATCCCTAATTCTATATATCTAAATAACTATTTAGGGAAATTTCCCTTTCGCTATTAAATTGTGGTATACTAATTAAAAATCAATTGGAGGTCGTTGTTATGGATATTCCAGACGTAGTAAAGGCTATACAGTCTCGTGATGAGGCATTAACCATTGTGATTGGTAATCAAAAGGGTGGCGTGGGAAAAACAACTAACACGTATCTCATCGCTTATACCTTAGCTAAAATGGGAATACATACGTTGGTTGCAGACTTAGACCCACAAGCCAACGCCACTAAAACACTAATGTTAACGAAAAGTCAGCAGGAAGATACCGTGTACTCAATTAAAAAAACTCTGATGGTAGGCATACAGGAGAAAGATCTAACAGACTTACCAGTTAAGATAATGGATAACCTTGACCTAATTCCTTCATATATTGATTTCCAAGATTTTACGAAATATTTATATCAGAATACGAATAATGAGTACGAAGAAACACATCTGTTGGAACCCTTGTTTAATCCATTGAAGAAGAAATATGATGTAATTCTGTTGGATGTGCCACCATTTAGTATTGAGATTACCCGTAATGCTGTTATCTTCTCAGACTTTGCACTTATCAGCTTGCAAACACACGATGATAGTCTATCCGGTGCAGAAGAGTATGTGAATACCCTTTCTAAACTTCAGCAAGAGTATCAGCTAGATATAGAGATAATTGGTATCTTGCCAATGCTTCACGATGCCCGTAACGGTGTCGATCAGACAATCATACAATCTGCTAAGGATGAGTTTGGAGAAGAAAATGTATTCACAAATATTGTTACTCAAATGGCCCGGATTAAACGATTCCCAATTAATGGAATTACCGATAAGGACCGCTTCGATAAGCGAGTGTTAGACAAGTACCAGCAAGTTACCGATGAGTTATTAAGCCGGATTGGCTTATTTATAGATGATAAGGAGGCCAAGTAAGATGCCAAGTAAAAAGCCTAATATTCTTCAACGAAGGGTTGCCGGAGCGGTAAAGCCATCAGAAGAGTACCATGCAACAGATAATGCTACGAAAAAAGAGAATAAATCTTCCTCTATGCCAAAAAATCAGAAAAAATCCCTTAAGGTATCCGCAGAGACTTACAAGGATATGAAAGTCCTGAAGACAATTGAACATGTTAGCTTCGACTACGAGATTATCCAGCTTCTTATTGACCAGTATTACAAGGATATGACCGAGGAACAACAGCGCAGGTATACCGTATTGCGGGAGAATATGTAAGCAGTGCTACATTAAAATAAAAGAAAGAAGTAATAATAATGTTCAGAGACTTGTTCAAAATTGCGGCTGTTAGTCGCTGGTACTGACATTTTTATCGAATGCCTTCATCCCGATCAAGACGTTACCGCTGCCTATCCAAAGTCTGGTCAAACTTAATCCGGTCACTTTAACCATCACCGCAATCCGAACGATTCTGAGGACCGGCAATTGGAGTCTGAATGCCACGTTAGTACTGATTAGCGGCTTCGTCCTCATTCTCATCTTCATGCCATTAACCATTCTTGCTTATCAACGGCGTGATTAGAACGAGTGTTTAGAAAAAGATGTGCCATTTATTGACATAGGAGCAGTACGAAGGCATTTCATTTACACAAGATTCTTGACGCTACCTGATTAAATAAGTTGTATAATAAAAATTAGATTAATTACAAAAGGAAGTATCCAATATGACTAAAGAACATAAAAAACTGTATAAAGATGGGAAAAATTGGATGGTAGCTACTTTAACAGCTACTACAATTACTTTGCTGGGAGGAATTGGTACTTATACGGTTCATGCTGATACAACGATTGAAAGTAGTCAAGGCGTCCAAACAACAAGTGTTAATCAAACAAATCAAGTTGATAACTCTAATGATTCGGTTACTATAAATCAGCTTGTAGCTGTGCAAAGCAGTCAGGCTGCTCAAAATGATCAATCTGTACAGGGCAATCAAACTAACCAGACAGTTCCAAGTTCTGCAACGGATGCTGCTGATACAAGTAATTCTGATAGCTTAGATTCCAATTCTGTACAGGGCAATCAAACTAACCAGACAGTTCCAAGTTCTGCAACGGATGCTGCTGATACAAGTAATTTTGATAGCTTAGATTCCAATTCTGTACAGGGCAATCAAACTAACCAGACAGTTCCAAGTTCTGCAACGGATGCTGCTGATACAAGTAATTCTGATAGCTTAGATTCCAATTCTGTACAGGGCAATCAAACTAACCAGA
>NZ_JAMSKY010000019.1:19592-21124 GCF_023806745.1 Lactiplantibacillus sp. B652
CAGACAGTTCCAAGTTCTGCAACGGATGCTGCTGATACAAGTAATTCTGATAGCTTAGATTCCAATATTTATGGAACCGTTAATGTAAAAGATTGGGATTATCAAAATGATTCTAATACCTTTAATCTGACTAGCTATCATGGACAAGATACTAGACATATTATTGTGCCAAATCTAAATGACTTTGATAACGCTGGAGTAAAGATTGGAAATGCAACTGGAGTTGGGATTTCATCAAAACTAGCCAAGAGTTTGGCATCCCGAAGTTTAGCATTTGCAATAAGCAAGACGTCTGGAAAATATAGTGATAAAGTCACTGCAACTGACAATGATTGGTCATCTGTATTTTATAAGACCGGTCTGATAAATGCAGATGTAAGTAACCTGGATACACGGAATATCACGAATATGGACTCTTTATTTGCTTTTAGTACTGGGTTAAAAACAGTTGGCGATCTAAGTCATTGGGATACCAGTAATGTTACTGATATGTCGAACATGTTTAAGGAGAGTCCTTTACTTAGTGATGCAGGTAATCTAGGTGATTGGGATACTAATAACGTTGCTGATATGTCTTGGATGTTTTACAATAGTAAGCTTGTTCTTGGTAATATAGGTGATTGGAATGTAAGTAATGTTAGAAATATGTCTTGTATGTTTTATTGCTATAATGGCGTGATTGGCGATCTAAGTCATTGGGATACCAGTAATGTTACTGACATGTCTAATATGTTTTTTGCTTCTTCGGCATCAGTATCTGGTTTAAACACTTGGAACATTAGACCAACAACGGATATGCTTTATATGTTTACTGCTTCGTCTTTACCATATAAAATCGTTGCATCTAATGAAGAATCAATTATACCCAATCAGGTTACTCTTAAAGACAATACTGGAAAAATTTTAGCTATTATTGATACTCCAACAATTTATGACTCTAGGGAATCTGTCAGGTCAACCATTTACCGTATAGTACAAGCTGAAATTGATAAGCTTAATAAATTGAATCATACTTCATATGAGACTCCTAAAATTATTTTAGATGGAGATGACGATTATTCAATAGCTAATGCAACATATGTCGTTAATAACGAAAGCCAATCTAAAACTGGTTTAATCAATTACGTTGACCAGGATGGTAAAGTAGTAAAAACTGACCAAGTTTCAGGAAAAGTTGGCGATAAAATTGATGTTAAGCTCTCGTTACCGGATGGTTATGAGTTAGCTAATAAGGATGAACAGGTCCCATCCACTATTACAGTTGGTGATGATGGCATTAAAACTATCATTATTAATATTAAGAAGATTCCTATAACCAAAACAGGAACTATCAACTATATCGATCCAGATGGCAAGGTAGTAAAAACTGACCAAGTTTCAGGAAAAGTTGGCGATAAAATTGATGTTAAGCTCTCGTTACCGGATGGTTATGAGTTAGCTAATAAGGATGAACAGGTCCCATCCACTATTACAGTTGGTGATGATGGCATTAAAACTATCATTATTAATATTAAGAAGATTCCTATAACCAA
>NZ_JAMSKY010000019.1:21220-25008 GCF_023806745.1 Lactiplantibacillus sp. B652
AAACTATCATTATTAATATTAAGAAGATTCCTATAACCAAAACAGGAACTATCAACTATATCGATCCAGATGGCAAGGTAGTAAAAACTGACCAAGTTTCAGGAAAAGTTGGCGATAAAGTTGATGTTAAGATTTCGTTACCGGATGGTTATGAATTAGCTAATAAGGATGAACATATTCCAAGTGTAATTACCGTAACTGAAAATGGTATTGGTACTATTAATGTTAATGTTAAAAAAATCAATGAGAAGGCAAATGTCACATATATTGATGATACGACGGGTAAGAAGTTAAGTACCACAGACTTAACGGGAAACTATGGTACGACGGATAGTTATCAAACTGGTAATACAATCAAAAATTATGAAAATCAGGGTTATAAGCTAGTGTCAGATGGTTATCCGGCAACTGGTGTGGAATATAACGAAGATGGAACAGTCAAGAATTATGAAGTTCATTTGACGCATGGTACAACACAAACAAGTGAAAACCAAACTGTTAATGAGACCATTCATTATCAAGGCGCTGGTAATCAAACTCCTGCTGATCACACCGCTCAAGTGACCTTTACGCGTCAAGGCTCAACTGACGCAGTAACTGGGGAAAAGACGTATGGTCCTTGGTCAGCAGATCAAAGCTTTGCCGCAGTAACAAGTCCTGAATTAAAGGGTTATACAGCTGACAAGGCGCAAATTGACAAGCAAACAGTTAATGGGGACTCAAAGGACTTAGAATTCACGGTTACCTATACCAAGACTCCAGTTGCTGGCGGTAACGTCACAGCTAAGTATGTTGATGAAAACGGCAATCCAATTGCTGACGATGTTATTGCTTCTGGTAATGTAGGCGATCCATATTCAACGACCCAAAAGGATGTGCCAGGCTACACCTTCAAAGAAGTCCAAGGAAACCCTACGGGGAGCTTTACGGATCAGGATCAGACTGTTACCTATGTTTACACGAAGAACCCCGCAACAGATAACAATGGCGGCACTGGGCTCAATCAACCGGGGAAGCCAGGTAATGGTACGGACACAGGAAATCCCAGTTCTAACCAACCAGGGAATCCTTCCCAGCCAAGTAACGCTACTAACAATGGAGTAATCAATACGTCGACTAATACAGGATCTAAAGTTAACAACGGTGCTGTTAATTCACCAGAATTACCTCAAACTGGTGAAAACAATAGTCAAAGTCAAACAATGTCCTTTATTGGTATTTTGTTGGCAATGTTTGGAAGTTTACTCGGTTTTCTTGGTATCAAGAAACGTCGTAATGATTAACCATTAAATAAATATATCTGTAGCGAATATAGATTATTTAAAGAGGACCCTGAAGAATATTATTATTCTTCAGGGTCTTTATTTGGCTCTACGTCGGCAAGAATGTCAATGGTCCGGACAAGAATTGTACGGTTGGACGTGCGGACGTTTTTTTGGGGCTCAAATCGTCAGTGTGGTTTGTGGGATAAATCTTCATTTGCACACCGAAACCGGAGGTGCCCGCTTCTTCTGCATCAGCATAATCAATCCCAACGCTAACCACTTCACCTTGTACTTGATGGTGACGAAGTCTGCCAGCAACCTGATCAGCAATCTCGCTAAGCACGACTTTAATCTCCTTTGCCTGCGTGTAATCACACATGAGCACCTGACTATTGCCATAGTCTTTTTTCACATTTACTGGGTGCCCCAGTTTACAATTCAAGTGCAACACCCTGACGACTAGACCATAAAGGCCATGAAGACCTATTCTTGTTAGTGCTAGCTAAACAAGAAAGCAGGAATCTTCATGACCCACTCTCAGACTAACACCCACAAGCATTACCAACAACTCAGTTTTAGCGACCGTGCTACAATTCAGGCTCTTCAGGCTGCTGGTGACACCGCGACCGTGATTGCACAGAAGCTTCATCGCAGTAAAGCGACAATCTCACGAGAAATCACGCGTGGATCTGTAACTCAGCTCGACTCGAAGCGTCACTCGCATCAAGTCTATCTTGCGGAAACTGCCCAAGCCATGCACGACCGTAAACGCGATAGAACCGGTCACTACGCCTTTCTTAAGACCGGCCGTGCGTTCTTCAAGGCTCTCTCCAGGGAGCTTACTCGTAAGCCGCGCGTACACAGCGTTGATAGCTTCGTACACTTCTATCGCGACCAGGGCAAGGCTTGCCCTTCAACGACAACTGTGTATCGCTACATCGACGCCGGGCTGCTTGAGCTAGACAACATGACACTTCTCAAGAAGCTCCGACGCCGCATCAAAGGCTATAAGAACGCCCACAAGCGCAAGAATAAGAAGATATACGGCGACTCAATCGAGTTGCGTCCTGCGGCCGTGAATGACCGCACAGGCGTGGGACATTGGGAAGGCGACTTGGTCAAAGGTATTCGCTTAGCTGATGAGCCAGCATTAATGACGCTCACAGAACGGTACAGCCGGACTGAGATCATCGTCAAGATTCCTGACTATCATGCGGGCACCTGCCTTAAAGCCTTGCAGGACACAATCGACGACTACGGGGCCAAGGAATTTGAGAGTATCACTTTTGACAATGGTTCCGAGTTTGCCAAGTTATCAGAGATTGTTGGAACCCAGATTTACTTCGCACATCCGTACTCGCCTTGGGAGCGTGGCACAAACGAGAACGCCAATGGACTGCTTAGGGAATTCTTTTCGAAAGGGAAGTCTCTCAGAGCAGTTACCCTGGTTGAAATTCAAGCAGTCCAATCCGCACTGAACCATCGTCCCAGACGTATTCTGAACTATCTTCGCCCATGCGATTACTACCGATGCATGGCGTAACAGCCTAGACCACTATCAAGAATTCGTTATCATCGTTGCACTTGACTTGAAAATTGAGGAGATCTTTTTAATTGAATTTGCATTTGAATCATCGCCAACGTAAGACCTGCATAGTTCAACATTGATATCACATTAGGGTGTACCCTATTGTAACTAAAGAGAGATGGGGGTATTATTAGTTACATATAAGTGACCCGGGGGTGATCTAGAATTGTCTAAAATCGGTTATGCGCGTGTTAGTACGCGTGATCAAAATCTGGCGCGTCAAATTGAACAGCTACATGATGCCGGTGTTAATAAAATCTTTCAAGAGAAGCTTTCAGGTAAAAATGCCGATCGTCCTCAACTGAAAGCAATGTTAGACTATATTCGTGATGATGATGAAGTAGTGGTACTGAGCCTTGATCGACTTGGTCGCAATTCTCATGATTTGACTGACATCATCGAAACCATTCGGCATCGTGGAGCTCAATTGAACGTTCTAAATCTACCTAGCTTTGCAAGTATTGAAGATCCTAACCTGCGTAACTTGATTACGACAATTATTGTCGAACTATATAAGTATATTGCTCAAGAAGAGCGCGAAACTATTAAGATACGGCAACAACAAGGCATAGAAATTGCCAAACGCCAGGGCAAATATAAAGGCAAAATTCGCGAATATGGTCCTCATTCACCTAATCGTCAAAAACGCTATATTTATAAAGAAGCCTGTCGCCTTTTAAATAGGAAGAAAGACGGAGATGAAACTCTGACCAAGCGACAAATTGCCCGCATGTTAGGTATTGCACCAGTAACCTTATATCGCATCGAAAAGTATCAGGCAGAAGATCTAGCAAATGTTCCCCGTAGTGAGATGGATTGAAGTCAATATTTGAGACAGATTTTAAGAGACATTCAGAACCGCGTTTACCTTCCACAGCTCAAATAAATCATTAATCGCGATTAATAACTTATTTGAACCCTGGAAAGCATTAAAT